>JBFENN010000317.1:0-3516 GCA_041551115.1 Anaerolineales bacterium | reverse complement strand
GTTGTGGTTGACGCTGTGCCCAATACGATCAGGTAATTGTTCAATGTGGCCTCCTCTACTTATTAAGCGATTTTCGAAACGATAAGTCCTCAATTGTTAGCTCCAACCCAGCCTATGCGGCTTTCCTGCACCCTGCTCCCCTTGCCGCCTGCCAAAATTGGGCTCTCCAGACGTTTATCAGTACTGAAACAACGAGGGCACCAGTCCCAGCTAGGAGCAAAAACTGAAATAATGGAATTGTAGAAATTGAATGGGCTCCGGTCTTTCATGCTCTTGACGTGGATTCAATAGCTGCCTCCTTTGTTCGTATGGGCTAGTCTTTCTTGGGTGCAGATCGTGTGAGTTATGCGCATTGAAATTGGTATATAATTGCGAGGAAATCACTCAGCTGGTGGATGGAAACAGTATTTGTCTCACACACCTGGACCTGATTATCTGAATAACCCATGATGAAAGTGCGCACCCGCGGTAAATCTTCAAGAAGTTTTAAAAGTGCATTCAGGTCGATGAGCTGGTTTTTTTGATCCAGAATAATGACATCCGGTTGCATTTGTTCGATGGCCTGGTAGATCTCCGATGGATCGCTGTAATCCAGGCCAATCACTTCTAACTCTGCTTGTTTGCTCAGAAAGCTCTGTACACCCGCGGAAAATAGGTTATCGCTCTCAAGGACGACAACTCGTTTGTTTGGCTGCAATGTCATGTGATGTGATCCATACTCAATAACAGTTATATAGACAGGTGCGATCAGCAATTCGTTACTGCAGTTCAAGCATACGAAAAACAAGCCCCGAAGTCTATCACCCCCGGCTTCGTTCCAGTACTAATTATGTACTATTAAAAAATGGTTAAATGAACCCAGCGGACTAGACCTAGGACGATACAGCACCGGGTCAAATCATCTCCTCCTCGAATACCAAGCTGAGATTGTCACATATACCAGGATGTATGCTAAGAAAGTACCAACCAAGAGTATGCCATCTGGATGCAATGGCTTTCCTTTGGACTAGTTGAATGTGGTCCGTCGGTCTATATGCCCACGAAGTTTTCCCACCTTGAGCGCGTTTACAGTCCTTTACCCATACGCGTAATATCCACCCGTTCCAAAACGATCCGGCCGGACGTGGGTTATGACAATTGGGTTGTAATACGGATTAAGGAGCGCGGCTGGGTTTGTCCAACCCCTGTTTAGCAGCGTAATTGGCTAGTTCAAACCGGTTTGTTAAGCCAAGTTTCTCCAGCATATTATGGATATGGTTCTTGACTGTGTTGGCAGAAATAAACAACCTGTCACCGATTTCTTTGTTCGACGCCCCCGTACAGATCTCTGCCAGCACATCCAGCTCTCTGGGCGTCAACAAGTAAACCGACTCCACCTCGTCCTCTGCCGGAGCTCGGGTACGAGAGAATTCATCTAAGACGCGACCGGTCATCTGGCGGGAGAGCGGCGCCTCACCACGTGCCATGCCCCGCAAAGCTTCGACCATCTTCCCCACGGCGATATTCTTCAGCAGATATCCTTTGGCGCCGTAGCGGATCGCGGCGAACAAATCATCGTCCGCTTCGTGAACCGTCAGGAATACAATGTTAATCTCCGGGTTCTCGGACAAGATCGCCCGGGTGGCATCCAAACCAGTGCCATCGGGCAAACCGTAATCCATCAGGATCAGGTCTGGTTTCAATTCCCGGCTGAGTTCGATGGCATCAGCTACCGTACCAGCTTCACCGATGACTTCAAAATCTGGCTGCGAAGCGAGTAAGCTCACCAGCCCCTCGCGCATAATGATGTGGTCTTCAACAATTAATAAACGAATATTGGCTGTCATGTCGTGATTTGCTTGACAAATCTACCCAGAAAACACCGCTCTGTCAGTCAGATAGAGCGAACCCAGCGATGATCTTCCCATCATCGGGTCCAATTTCCATGTGGAAATGACCCGATAACCATGGTTAATTATATCCCAGCTAGACTAACTGAGGTATGGAATAAGGAACTTGCAAGCTGACCGAGGAGCCTTGACCCGGTTCCGCGTCGACCGTAAGCTGGGCATGAATATCCTGGGCTCGTTCAGCCATGATCCTCATACCTAGGTTTTCATTGCGCTCTGAGGCGCGGGGATTAAAACCAACCCCATCATCCTTGATAGATACCATGAGATCAGCTTCACCCCATAAGAGTCCAATGCTGACCTGTTCGGCATGGGCATGTTTTTCGATATTGTTGATAGCCTCGCGGCAGATATACAGGATCTGGCGGTTGGTATGCAGGGGCAGTGCACGCGGGATCCCGGTGACCTGCCAATTAACTTCGAAACCTGCCCGCGTGGTGACTACGCCCACCTGCGTGCGCAAAGATTGCTCCAACCGAACCTGTGAATCGGGATGCAGTTCAGCCAGCGTACCGCGTATTTGTGTGTAAGCTTCGTCGGCTACGGTTCGCATACCATCGAGTTCGTCGCGCAATTCCTTGATGCCCAACAATGGATCATCCATGCTGACCTGGTCTAACTTAAACCGTAAAAAACTGATATTCTGACCAAGCGTGTCGTGCAGGTCGCGGGCGATGCGTGCTCTTTCGGTAGCCGCAGCATCTATCTGGGTATGCACCAGCGTATCAAGCCGTGTATTATCGACAGCGATGGCAACCTCAGGTGCCAGTTTTTCTAAAACTGTTTGCTGTTTACTGGTGATCGGTTGAGCAGCTGGCGTATCAAATATGAGCGAGCCGGTCTTTTGGCCTCGGTAGGCTAGAGACAAACAGTATCGCACTGTGTCGGGATCCTGTTCACATTCGCTTAGGTTCGGGCATTGACTGAGACCCGAATCCAGATTCTGCATCGACTGGGAACAACTTGCGCATAGTTTGAGTGAGATTCCCGATGAAGATACATTTCCATCGCTTCCATTAGCAACCCATGTGGCGACCGGATCGAAATCCCCCTTGTCAGCGTTATAGATTGATAAGCAAGAACGAACTGCTGGCACAACGAATTTCGGAAACTGAACAATATTTTCAGATAGCTCATCCCATGTGGAGGCGGTTTTGAGCTGCATACTGAACTCGTTCAGGCGGTCAAGTTGATACGCCAGCTCAGACTTTTGGTCTTCAGCCCGGTCCAGCCAGCCGAGTAAAAAGATGCCCATGGCCGGTACGCCAATGCCGTAGCTGATGACCTCAAAAAGAAAATGCCATGTCAAGATCGTTTCACCAACGACCAGGTGCTCGGAGGCTTCCACAATCAGAATGACTGCACCGATAATAAACATGATTGGCCAGCGGTTAGAAATGATATAACCGGAGACCCGGGAAAAGCGTGGGATGTTAATCAATAACCCTACCTATTCAACAAAGGTTCTAAACGCGTCTGAGCAGCAAGATGAAAGTTCGCCTAAGAATTCAAGTATTCAGCAAGAAGAGATCGTACGCTTAACCTTATGATAATAAAGAATGGTTATTATTGCAAGTTACAATATTGATATTCTCTACCTGAAATAGTCAGTATAACTCCATAAACC
>JBFENN010000316.1:0-3519 GCA_041551115.1 Anaerolineales bacterium | reverse complement strand
TGTTTTCGAGTAAAGGTCAGCCAAGTTCATCGAAATGGAACCATTTGCCGGGATGCGAGCTTCAGGATCGCAATTGCCCCAGTACTTGATAAATGCGATGTTTGGATGAGCGATGGCAATAGCACTGTTCATTATGCGAGTCTACCATGAGATGGCCTTTCGCTGGCAAAACGAAGCTGCAAGACGGCTGTAACCTGCTCCCTGAAGCCCGACAGGGTCACCAGGGCACCGACATCAAGGGTTGTCATTCATGATTGTGATCATATTATTCATACCAAAGTACGAGTGGATATTCCAACTTCTTGTGGTTATAACATCTATAAATTCCTTGTATAACTCAAAAGGTATAAATAATGTGCTTAGTTCGCATCCACCATCCAGCGAGTAAGGCTTACCGTTGGACTTGACAGGTGAGTGTAGGTAGGTAATGCCATAATTATGGAGAACCAAGATAGAACGAAGATTTGGCTCGTACATTTTTCTGGGGCTTGTCAATGATGAAGAGACTATAAATCACAATATAGCCGAGGTGTCCAATGCAATCCAAGTTGTTTTTCAAGCATGTCCTAATTTCAGTTTGCCTCCTGTCCCTTTCATTGTCCGCGTGTTTTCCGGAGCAGGCAGGCGTCGTCTCCACAGCATCCCCCATATCTCTGCCAACAGAGAGCGTATCAACAGCAATGCCATCGCCAAGCGTGACAGCCTTGCCCAGCGGCATGATCGAGGTCGTGTTTGTCAACGATGGCAACCTCCATATCTGGGATGAGGCGGCTCAGCAGACACGCACCATCGTGAACACCGGTGATGTCTTCGCTGTGACGACCAGCGACGATGGTCAGGTGGTTGTCTTTACACGTCGTTCGTGGGTTGGAGATGTGTTTGACGGTTATGAACAATTCGCATTGTGGGTGATGCACCGTAATGGCGGGAATCCTCGAGAATTGATTTCATCGCAAGATTTGCGCCAGCGGATTAATCCCAGTGAACGAGAATCATCCAACTTTTATCAGCTGAGCTGGGTTCCCCAGTCACACCAACTCATTTTCAGTGGAACTAAATACATCGCCCAGGGAGAAGGGCTCTCGCATGCCATCCCTCATGGGGTTTACCTGGTTGACACAGATAATGGTTCCGTCAACATGCTGGCTGAAGCCGCAGAGAACCTGCGCTTTCTGCCATCTCCGGATGGTAAGCAAATTGCGCTCATGTCACCAAGCGACATGGGTTTTATCAACACCGATGGTAGTCATAAGCGCCAGGATGTTCTGACCTACGCAGAAGTAGGGCTTACAGGGCCTCGCTTCCCTGTGGGTGTTTGGACTCTGGATGCGCGTGCCTTTGTGATGACCGGCTCCTTCGAGAGTGATCCCAATTTTAACATTAACTTTACCATCTGGCGGATACCCATGGATGGTTCCTCCCCCGAGGCTTTAGCCACTGTTACGCGAAGTGATCCCAGCTCGGTCACTTTTTCACTGGATGGAAAGCGCGCCGCATACCTTCAGACGACCGATCAGCAGCCGGCAGAAATCGCGGGATGGTTCATCACACCTCTCGTCCCGGAAGCGGGTCCACTGACACTTCCATACTACGGGAAGAAATCCTTCTATACCAACCTGCACTGGTCGCCAGCCGGCGATGCATTTGCATTCAAAGATCAAAATCTACTGCAGCTTTGCCTAGACGCCGCGCAAGATTCACAAGTGTGCGGCGAAGCGATTCACCTGGGGGGCGGCATCATCACTACACTGCAGTGGGTTGACACCTCTCGGTTTTTATTTGAGAGCATCGAACCAAACAGCCTGTCCCTGGGCAATGTGGATGGCACGATCACGCCGATCGTCACCTGGAGAGAGTCACCGAGATGGACAGAGAATTCCATAATATCAGGTTGGAGCTTTACGATCGTGCGCTGATGGATCGTATGAAGCGATAATAGGATATATAATCCCCCCATCATCCAAAGGAGGCGTCATGTTGATCAACGCTGAATTTACAATGCAATCAACGAACAGATCAGGCGGGAGTTTGGCGCGAATATGCAACATCGGTGCATCGCCGCGAATTTCCTCTATACTTTTCAACATTTCTCCCCCCAACGCAACCAGCGTTCATCGAGTTTTCCCTCGATACGGATTTGATAATGATTGGATCGATTCGTGGATTTCATGGTTTTTATCTTCTAATTGGATTTCGCTAAATTGCTTGCTTGACACTCGTGCCAACTGTTTCGGGCAGGGGCTTGCCTTGCTGTTCCATGTTCATCACGGCGGGAATAAATAAACCGGCCACAGCCATAAAGATGCACAGAAGGCCTCCAAGCAGGAACCAGGCTTGGATCCCGACCCGATCGGTGACGGGACCAGCGATCATCAATCCGAGCGGTGTTATCCCCGTGCCAACGCTGCTTAGGAGAGAGAATATGCGGGCTTGCTTATCGGGTTCAACCGTAGACTGGATTAGGGCGAAGAACGGTCCCATCGTCACTGGAGTCATAAGACCGACAAGCAGCGCCCCGCCAACTGCCAAGAAAATCGCTGAGGCAGGAGCCAGCGCCAGGATCAGGGTGCCTGCGCCCATCCCCATCAACCCAAACAGCGATGTGAGTATCTTGCGCGAGAAGCCGCCCCAGATTCCCAGCAGCGCCCCGCCGAGGATCATGCCAGCGCCCATGGCAGCTTCAAGCCAGCTCAGGTGGATGGCGCTCCCACCAAAATATTCCTTGACCATGAGCGGGAGCAGCGAAAAGGCAGGAATGATCGTGAAATTAATGCCCACCGTCATCAGCCCGATGATCAACAAGCCGGGCCAACCGATCATATAGCGCAAGCCTGCTTTGAAGTCTGTCCAGACGGTTGTTTTCTCGGCTTCTACCGTATTTCGTACCGGTTGGGGAACTTGGATAAAGACCAACGGCAGGATGGCGAATAAAGCGGTAATCACGTCAATGGATAGGATACTCGGCATGGACAGCATGCCCAACAGTAAGGCGCCCAACGGTGCAGCAACTATATTCAGGCCACCGTTGAGCAGTTGGTTGAGTCCCTGAATGCGGGTCAGCTGCTCGACTGGTACCATTAAGGATGTAGAAGCGTTCATGGCGTTGGCGTGGAATGCACCTGCTAAAGAGCGGATGAAGAGGATGACAAAAATATGCCAGACTTCGACAACGTCAAGTGCAAACAAAACTGCTAAAGCGATGGTTGCCAGTGCCTCGATGCTGTCAGCCAGTACCATAGTCCGGCGACGGTTCCAGCGATCGACCAGCGTTCCGATGAACGGGCCGATGACTACGTTGGGCAGCATACCGACCAGGGTGGCGGTCGCCAGCACAGTGGCTGAACCCGTCTGCACCGTCAGGTACCAGATCAGGGCGAATTGCACCAGCGGACTGCCTAAGATGGAAAGCGCCTGTCCACTCCAGATGGTGAAGAAAGTGGTTTTCCAGGGTTTGTTATCTTGGACTGAAAATTGTGTTGCCATGAGAGAACTCCTTAGATTTCTTTTTGGATCATCCTT
>JBFENN010000315.1:0-3538 GCA_041551115.1 Anaerolineales bacterium | reverse complement strand
GTTAGGCTGTAATAACTTCTCATCTTCCAGAACCCACCGGGGTCTGACGGAGTTGGCACCGTAGCGGGTGTTGATACCGCACTTGGTTGCCGAGGTTTCACAGGGCCGGTCCCTCCACCTCTCTAGATAAGAACTGCATATCCATTATTGAATTGTGCCGGATAATACCACATGCCTGATACCAAGTCAAACGGGAGATTTGACCGAAATGCCGGCGGCCAGTTATAATTGTGGACATGAAATATCATATTTGGACAGAAGGCTGTCAGATGAATGTAGCCGACTCCCAGCGCGTCGCATCGGCGCTTGAGCAGCTTGGTTATGTAACAACACGCCGTGCAGATGAAGCGGATGTTATCGTATTAAACACCTGTGTCGTCCGGCAAAGCGCTGAAGACAAGGCAGTGGGACGCCTATCTTCGCTGCGCCCGCTGAAAGCCAAGAAACCTGATTTAGTAATAAACTTGATGGGCTGTTTGGTTGGCGTCCGCGGCCACCAGCTTTTACGAGAAAGATTTCCTTATGTAGATGTGTTTTCTCCCCCTTCTGATCCTGGTCCCTTAATCGCGCACCTGACCCAAAATGATTCCCGAATGTTAGCAGAAGCCGAAACCCAGGAACGCTTTAAATTGATGGATGGCGAATTGGTCTTACCTGAATATGAACGGAACCGGTTGATTGCCACCCATTTACCCATTGTCTTGGGATGCTCGCACGCCTGCACTTTTTGTATCATCCCGTACAAGCGCGGGGTTGAGCGAAGCCGACCAGTTGTCGACATCCTCGCCGAAGCGCGGTCACTCGCCAACCAGGGAGTAAAGGAAATTACCTTGCTTGGGCAAATTGTCGATCGATACGGTAGGGATATTCCAGACGCTCCGGATTTGGCAGGGCTGCTGCGGACTATTCATGATATTGAGGGCCTAGAAAGGATACGCTTCCTAACATCCCATCCGAATTGGATGACCGATCAGCTGCTGGCTGTTGTGGCTGAACTCCCTAAAGTGATGCCTCATATCGAGGTGCCTGTCCAAGCTGGAGATGACAAAGTCTTGGCGGATATGAAGCGAGGGTACACTGCAGTTGATTACCATAGGTTGGTAGGAAAGATTCGCGATTACCTCCCCACGGGCTCAATAGCAACAGATATCATTGTTGGTTTTCCGGGAGAGACATCCCGCGAGTTTCAATCGACTTATGATCTGCTGGCAGAGCTGAGGCTAGATGTAGCCCACTTGGCGCGTTACTCACCGCGCTCGGGTACAGTGTCTGAGCGTCGTATGGATGATGATGTGCCCGATGCTGAAAAGTGGCGCCGTTTCCGGTTGTTGGAGGAATTGCAGGAAAACATCGCCGCTGAAATCAATGCCCAGCTCCTGGGGCAAACAGTTGAGGTACTGTTTGAGGAACGTGTACGAGGGCGTTGGAGAGGGCGCACACCGACAAATAAACTTGTCTTTGTGGAAGCGAAGGAAGATCTGCATGGCATGACAAAAAATGTGCAGATCACATGGACTGGACCTTGGTCAATGCAAGCAACCTTGCATGATCGATCGCTGAGTGGTGAACTTATTTCTTTTGCCGCCTCTCAAGGTTGAGATCCATACTGGCTGATCGTTTTCAGCTCATCTACCTGGCAAACCGTCTTCTAGATTCTTTTGGGCGACGGTTTTTGTTTATTGCACGCAGTAAATGTGGATAGTTGATATTTGGCACAACTCAATGTACACTGGGTACAATAAGCGGTGTAGTATGCTCGGAACAAACCGCATCCATATATCGTCATATGAGCGATGAATGTGAGGCCTATTATGATCTCTCGTCGATGGAAATTGTCATTTGGGATAGCGTTACTGGCGCTGATAATCATTATCTCTAACTCTGGATGTAATATGCCTGGGAGTTCGCCCCCGCCAGCGACGGAACTAGATCAGGATAAATTGTCCACAGAAGTTGCTGAAACTGTCACTGCGCGACTGTTGCTCACCCAAGAGCAGGGAGAACTTGAGATAAAACCTAGTGACACCCTTCAGCCACCGACACAGGCTGCAACGGACACACCAATACCAGCGGTCACAAACACTCCAGGGGTTACCGCAACGCTTTCAGTTCCGGTGATCAGTGCAAGCGTAGATACAAATTGCCGAACTGGTCCTAGCAAACTTTATGACCCGCCGGTAGGTGTTTTGCTGGTCGGGCAGACAGCCAAAGTTTACGGGCGTCATTCCCAGGGCACTTGGTGGTATATCGAAAACGTTGGAAGAGCAGGAAATTATTGTTGGGTTTGGGCAGAGACCACCTCAGTTGATGGGGATACAAGCGCTTTGCCAGTAATTACCCCACCGCCAATGCCTCCAACGGCAACCTACACTGCTACACCCAGCCCAGGATTCACGCTTTCGTATTCCACCGTGCATAATTGCGGCAGTAGCCCAACCGCGATTTTGCAAGTTATCAACACGGGCAATCAGGCGTTCGAATCTCTGAACTTGAAGATTGATGATTTGACTGCCAGCACAACTTTATATGGATCATCTTCCAGCGATGCGCCATTTATGGGGTCTTCAGGGGAATGCCCTCCCGGGGGAGACACGATGGCAGCAGATCAAACCCTGTACATCGGTGGTGCGATTGGCCCAGGGAATGCTGGACACACTGCAAAAGCTTATGTCAAGCTATGCACTAAAGATGGATTGGCCGGAACCTGCGTTGAAAAAACCGTAGAGTTCACGATTCCGTAATCATGCTGCTAGATAAGTCTTTCTGAGGAGTTATCTCTACGGTCCTTCCTTGAGGAATTTTTATGCGAAAATCACCATATCGCTTGTGGATAATGATTATCTTACTTGTGGCTGCCATGTTGGCGTGTAATATGCCCGGGTTCAGCCAACCAACAGAAACTGGTGCCAACGCTCTGTACACAGCCGCAGCTCAGACAGTTGCTGCTCAGATGACCCAGGTAAATAATCCACTCCCGACAGCAAATCCACCTGCTACCCTGCCTGGACTAGGTGTGCCATCTCAAACCGCAACTGCAACCTTAACGCTGCTGCCTGGAGTCACTCCCTCTACTACGGCAACTCCCCGCTCTTGCAACTCGGTTAAGTTTATTAAAGATGTGACCGTTCCCGATAACACCGAGGTTCCACCAAATTCTGAGTTTACGAAGGTGTGGCGTTTAAGGAACGATGGAACATGCCTCTGGACAACGCTTTTTGGGTTGGCTTTTGTGGGCGGAGATCGGATGCATACACAAGACTACGTGCCTTTATCCGCGAGCGTTGCTCCGGGAGAGGAAGTAGATGTTTCAATTCAGCTCAAATCGCCAATTGATCCAGGCACATTTCGTGGGGAATACAAACTGCGTGATGCGGACGGGAAACTGTTTGGTTTGGGAGGTGACTCCAAGCCATTTTGGGTGCAGATCAAAGTGAAGACCGAAACCGGTTTGCTCTATGATTTTCTCAGCCAGGCAAAGAATGCTGCGTGGGTAAGCGGAGCCGGGGGGGAGTCTGGAACCGCCCTGGTGTTCAACGGC
>JBFENN010000314.1:0-3571 GCA_041551115.1 Anaerolineales bacterium | reverse complement strand
TTTCTCGGAAAGCCAGCGGTTATCCTGCGCAGTGACTTTCGTACCGTGACATTCTTACCTGAGTGTGGGCATTATAATTCGATGGTCAAGAATTGGCCCCGGACGGTAGATATTCATCTTCATTCTTATGGGACCTGGGCTGAATTATTTGCTGAGGCGCGCAAGAGTCTTAGTAGCCGCGAAACGTTGCAGGGTTTTATGAAAGCGGAGTTAGGTACATTACAGCAAAGTGTAGATGAAGTAGCCAAGCAAGTTATTGTCGCTCTGGATGCGGTCATAAAGATGGAATCGCCCTATCCGCCAGAGTATCGAGAGCTGGTGTATCAAGCATCTAGATACACACCTGGGAATGGTTTTGACGAATTACTGACAGTAAGTGAGTTAGATGAGATTATACAAAGGCTAAGAGAAAACGGCACATTGTAACCGCATAATCTGAGCGTGTTCTTCGAATGGCAGTCATATTGAAAAGGAATCGTCTCATTGTCATTTCATCTGGTTTGATGCTGGCGTTGTTGCTCGGATGTGCCAGGACAGCATCTCCTTTGTTGGAACCGGTTCAGCCGCATGCGGTCGCGGCAGATGCGCAGCCAGTTGTGATTGATACGGACATGGCAGCGGATGATTGGTTGGCAATCCTTTATCTACTGGGACGGTCCGATGTAGATGTCCTCGCTATTACTGTCACCGGGACTGGTGAGGCCCATTGCTCAGCAGGGACACGCAATGCACTTGACCTGGCAGCTTTGGCAGGCCGTCCTGAAATACCTGTTGCTTGTGGGCGCGCTGTACCGCTGGCAGGAGATCATGCTTTCCCACCGGATTGGCGGGAACGTGTCGATGATCTCCTTGGTCTGGCGCTTCCTGAGAATAGCAGAGAAACATCTCGTGAGTCGGCAGGCGAGTTGTTGGCTCGCATCCTCCAGGGATCACCACAAAAGGTGCATCTCATTGCACTGGGTCCGCTGACGAATGTGGGTGAGCTGCTGGAGGCTGAGCCTGGGTTGGTGATGAATTTGGAGATGATCACAATCATGGGAGGCGCTCTAGAGGTAGCAGGTAATGTCGGATCATCTTCAAATATCGAAAATGATGTCGCAGAGTGGAATATCTATGTGGACCCCCGGGCTGCTGCGCTGGTTTTTGCTTCGGGAGCTTCGATTACACTTGTGCCGCTGGACGCGACCAATGATGCGCCGCTAACGATGGAGTTCTACCGCCGACTGGAGCAGGATCGGACAAATTCTGTATCAGAGTTCGTATATCGTGTGCTGGCAGCGCAGGAGGAAAACGTTCGTTCAGGCTGGTATTATTTCTGGGACCCGCTCGCAGCAGTTATCGCGACGGAAGAAGGTTTGGGTACCTTTCAGGAGATACCCTTGATAGTGGTTGAAGAAGAGGGGGCGGAAAGCGGCCGAACGCTAGAGAGCGAGCGGGGAACCATCATGCGGGTGGCTTTGGAAGCTGACCGGGAGCGATTTGAAGCATTGTTCATAGATGCCGTGAATGGTCGTCTGCCGTAATGGGATGGGAGGTCGCCTGACCAGTATTCCGTCCACAGACCCAGCCAAGCTTACAAGGTCCCATGACAGCCTGGCCGGCTCCTGCCAATTGGATGTACAATACTTTTGAGTAGGCAAATGCCATAAAGAAGAACTTCAGTTTCGTAATTGGTCGAGCAGCAGCACTTCCGATTGCGGTCGAGACTATCGTTTTTGTGCCCATCGCGCTATTATTTGTGAGATATTTCAAAGAAGGACGTACAATATAAAAGTATTGCCCGCAAAACGTACGGGTTGCGCCCAACAAAGCGTGCACCTGATTGGTTTAGCAAACGTGTCGGTAAGCTGGCTGGGGACAACAGCTGAAATGTCAAAATCAAATCATACCCAGAAGGAGAATACGATGACGAGCAATGAAAAAAAGAATTCACCCCAAAGGACCGCAAGAGTTGCGGCGATCGTGTTCCTGATCATATTTTTCCAAGGGATGTCTGCCGAGCTTTTTATTCGTCCGGATATTCTCGTACCCGAAGATGCCGCAGCAACGGTCAATAATATTGTTGCTTCCGAGTCGCTGTTCCGCCTCTCCCTTGTGAGCGATCTCATCCGCCAAATGTTCATGCTGTTGTTGGTTCTAGTGTTATACAAGTTGTTCAAACCAGTTAACAGAAGCATAGCTTTGCTTATGGTAATTTTCGCTTTGATCAGTATCCCTATCACGATGCTAAATGAGCTCAACCATTTTGCCGCCCTGCTGCTGTCGACCGGTGCTGACTATCAAACGGCATTTGGAGCAGGCCAATTGAATGCTTTAGTGATGTTCTTTCTTGAATTGCGCCAATATGGAACGTATATCCCAGGAGTTTTTTCCCTTTGGTTACTTCTCCTTGGTTATCTAGTTTTCAAATCGGGTTTCCTACCCAGAATACTTGGCATCTTATTGATGATTGGGGGTGCATGCTATCCGATTCAGGCTGTTCTTTTCTTCCTTTATCCTAGCTTCGATGCTATGCTGTTGGGCTTGTTTGCGTTTGTTGGGGAATTCATATTTTACTTGTGGCTTTTGATCAAGGGTGTAAACGTCGAACAGTGGGAGAAATCCAACCTTGAATCTGCCTGATATAACCGCTGTCAAGCGGGTAAGGATTTCGTTGTTTTGGAAGGAATGATTTTAATGACAAAGTGGTGCACCTGCTGCTAAGAAATGTAGCGACAGCTGCACCTTGATCGTTAGGAAGAGGAGCCATGAAAGCAATTGTATGGACAAAATACGGGTCGCCGGATGGTCTTCTACTCAAAGAAGTAGAAAAACCTGTTCCCAAAGATGATGAAGTCTTAATAAAAATTCATGCGACAACCGTAACCGCAGGTGACAGTGAGATGCGTAGGCTCGAACTTCCTCTCATGCTGTCGTTCCCCGTACGGCTATATGCAGGTTTCTTAAGACCGAAAAGAATCCCCATACTGGGGCAAGAATTAGCCGGGGAAGTTGAGCAAGTTGGCAAAGATGTAAAATTATTCAACGAAGGCGACCAGGTTTTTGGAACGACCGGTTTTGGTTTTGGCGCATATGCTGAGTACATCTGCCTGCCTGGGGACCCGGATGAGATGCAAGGGGCATTAGCTGAAAAACCAGCCAATATGACCTACGAAGAAGCAGCCGCCGTTCCTACTGCAGGTTTTGAAGCCTTGCATTATCTTAGAAAAGCCGCCATTCAGCCCGGGCAAAAGGTTCTGATCATCGGCGCAGGTGGCAGTATTGGTACGTTTTCGGTCCAGCTTGCCAAGCACTATGCGGCTGAAGTGACCGGTGTGGATAGGACAGAAAAAATGGACCTGCTGCGCTCAATTGGCGCAGATCGTGTCATTGATTACACCCAGGAAGATTACACCAAAGATGGGGAATCCTATGATCTCATTATTGACGTGGTCGGTAAGAGTGCTGTGGCTCGTCGGCTGAAATTGTTAAAACAAGATGGGTATTATTTTTTAGCTTTCGCCGGGTTCTCAAACATTGTTCTCGGAAAGTGGACTTCGATGACAAGCTCCAAGAAAGTGCAAATTGAATC
>JBFENN010000313.1:0-3571 GCA_041551115.1 Anaerolineales bacterium | reverse complement strand
GTACCGTATTGCTACCAACGAGGCATTAATGTTCTTGCGCCGCCATCACCCAGACACAACATCTATCGATGATACGCATGAAAGCGATGATGGTCTGGAAAAACCAACGCATATTGTGGATTGGTGCTGCCTGCCAGAAGAAGAATTGATGTCCGCCGAGGCTCGAGCTCACCTTGATGAAGCTGTGGAAAGCTTGCCTCCCAATTTGCGAGTTGTATTTATTCTAAGAGATATCCATGGTTTATCGACCAGGGAAACTGCCGAGGTGCTGAATCTAACGGAGATGGCAGTAAAAACTCGCTTGTCGCGTGCCCGTTTCAAGCTGAGAGAGCTGCTCTCAATGTATTTTGGTGAAAAAGTAGTCAAGGAAAGTTAACCATAATGAGTCATGAGGATTGCCGCTATCTGTTAGGATCTTTGTCAGAGTTTGTCGACGGCTCATTGGAAATTGATGTTTGTGCCGAGATTGAACGTCATCTGGCAGAGTGTGATGACTGCCGAATTGTGGTTGATTCGCTCCAAAAGACGATCTACCTGTACCACGCATCCGCTGAAAAGGCTTCTATCCCAGAGGGGGTTAAAGAAAGATTGTTCCGCAGCTTGGAACTGGACGATTTATTGCAGCAGTAATTACTCACGTTGTAACCTTTGTACCCGAAAGGCATCTAAAGGGGTGAAAGTGAAAATGATGAGTGAGCATTTTCTTAACATAACAGATGCGTACTATTACTGCTAAGAGCCATCTGGAAGAAAGCCGATGTCAACCGATCTAACCAATCTGCCTTATGTTGAGATAGTTAAAATCTCAGGGGCTGGACATTCAGAGCATCTCAAGGATGACAATAACCTGCGTACGGGCGATATATGCCCACAATGCCTTTCTGGGCGGATCGACTATGACGGACTTCTGAATCTAGCTTGCTCCGAATGTGGGTACTCACTAAGCGGATGTTTTACTTGATGATAATAATTTTGCCCCGGTGGGGCAAGAAGGAGTAGGTATAGAATGACGGACAAACTGCTAAACGATGAAGTTGTTAGCCAGGTAAAAGATGTGTTTGCTCAAATGAGCGAACATGTGGAAGTACTATACTTCGGACAAAAAGATAATTGCGATTACTGCGAGGATACACGCTTGCTCTTGCAGGAGGTCACATCGCTCTCTGACAAACTCAACCTGGAGATTTATGACTTAGATGATGATGCAGAGACTGCCGCGCAATTCCATGTTGATAAAGCACCTGGGCTGGTCTTGGTGGGAAAAGATGGGGATCAAATCGTCGATTATGGCATCCGCTACGCTGGGATACCCTCTGGTCATGAGTTTAGCTCGCTGATCAACGATTTGGTGTTGGTCTCGGGACGCGATTCTGGTCTTGATCCCAAAACCCGTGAATATTTGCATGGGCTTACCGAGTCGGTGCTGCTCCAGGTATACGTAACCCCAACCTGCCCATACTGCCCGCGGGCAGTGATCCTTGCCCATCAAATGGCTATGGAGAGCCCGCTGGTTGAAGCAGAGATGATTGAAGCGATGGAATTTCCTGAGCTGTCGACACGGCATGGAGTTAGCGGGGTTCCGCAGACCACGATCAATGATGGCGCTGGTACGGTTGTCGGAGCGGTACCTGAACCAAACCTGGTGGAAGAGATACAGCGTTCACTGGCATAATTGTTGGCACCCCAATATCAAAAACCTGACAGGTAGCATAAACTTGTTGGACGGGCAGGTAATCTCGCAACATCACATTCAACTCGTTGTTACCCAAGTGCTGCCGAAACGCATACATTTGTTCGTCAGCACTAAAAAGAGCATATGTCCATAGCTAGGAATAAATCCTTAGCAACCAGTTTATTTATGGGGTGTTTAGACGACAGATCGATGAGCCCTAGAAAAATGTTGGTGGTATGATCTTTGAATGGATCACTCAATCAAACATCGTTAGGAATCAACCCCCTGAGATTGGAGCCCCCATTACCGCAGGGTGAAAATAAGGTCCGATGTATATTATTGAGCAATTAAGATGTATTGGCCGGAAAAATGCGTATTAATCAACACCGCTATAAGATCATTGGGATGGCCCTAGTTGGATTTGGTTTACTGCTGCTCGGGTTCGCAGCTTGGATATTCTTACCAAAACCACAAACAAGTACCGCAAAGAATATAGAAGAAATATCGGCTATCCCAGCTGTTGCTGCGTATATAGCACCTGAGCTGAGTTTGATCGATCTGGATGGGAGCCCCGTCAGCCTCACCGATTTCGCTGGGCAAGTCGTGTTGGTAAATAATTGGGCTACCTGGTGCCCACCATGTAAGGCCGAAATGCCAACCTTGCAAGCATATTTTGAGGACCAGCATGATCAAGGCTTTACCATCGTAGCAATCGAGGCTGGCGATTCACGGGAAGCAGTAGCGGATTTTGTCAACCAATATGGCTTAACGTTTCCAGTATGGCTTGACTTAGAGCAGAAAGCCCTAGATGCTTTCCGCAACCCCAATTTACCAAACTCCGCGGTTATCGATCGTCATGGTGCAGTCCGCTACGTTTGGACTGGAACAATTAGTCGCAAAGTTCTTGAGGAATATGTAACCCCATTAATGGAGGAGTGATCAAGTGGAAGCGAAAGTTGAATGGCAAGGGCGGATGACATTCACGGGTTCAGTTGGCACCGGGTTTGAAGTCCCGTTGGGTGCTCACCAATCTGTTGGCGGATATGAAGATGGGTTTCGACCTATGGAGTTGATCGCAGTTGGGTTGGCAGGCTGCACAGCTATGGACGTCATCTCGATCCTAAAGAAGAAGCGCCAGGATGTTACAAATTACGTAGTTCGGGTGAATGCCAGCCAGGCTGAAGATCACCCAAAAGTATTTTCCGGTGCGGTAATTGAATATCATATCACCGGGAAGGGCATTCAAGAAAAAGCTGTATTAAGGGCGATCGAGTTATCCGCAACTCGATATTGTCCTGCACAGGCGATGTTTGTTGGTGTGTTTCCGATGTCTTTGACATATTTTATTTATGAATCCGAAGACAATGGAGAGGGCAGTTTAGTGCATAGCGGAGAATATCTACCGGTAAAGACTGCGTTATGATAAAGTTGCCCGTAACCAGAGTTTATTCATAGCCCACCTATGTGTAGTGGTTGGGCTATTTCTTTTTTTCTCTGCTAGAATTATTGGTCTACTACACCGTACTTACCGCTGCACCGGCACATGAATCGACGAAGAGGTGTTGCGCGATGATATGGGCTGCATCGCGAGTTTACAGATGATATGTACGCACCGTATGATGGTATGACAGAAGACAAATGGTTTTCTGTGAACGATTTACGAGTATATGAGGTTATCGACCAAGCTGGTGATACCTACCTGATCCAAAAATTATCCAACAGTCTCAAAATTGGCTTTGAGATCGTCTGTGTACTCTGAGAAGCTCACGTCTCCATTGACAAACACAGGGATTTGGAAGCAGGTCTCTATCAATCTAGTAGCGATATGTTCCTCAATGTGCCCGATAATGGTGAATTTCAGTTAAATTAGTTGTTGAAGCGTTAGCAATGGGTATTGCT
>JBFENN010000312.1:0-3572 GCA_041551115.1 Anaerolineales bacterium | reverse complement strand
AGGTGTGCTCGCTCCCGAGCCGCGTTCTATCCGGGTTTTCGATATCCTGCTTGCCGGGTTTGGTTTGCTCTTATCGGCACCGGTCTGGTTGGTTTGTTCGCTCCTGATCTGGTTGGAGGATCCCGGTCCGCTGCTGTTTGTCAAGAATTCGGTCGGCAAAGGTGGGGTAAATTTTCACCAATTCAAGCTGCGGACGATGGTTTCTGGGGCCGAAGAACATACCGGTCCCGTCCTGGCCAGCGAGGATGATGTGCGGGTGCTGCGCTCAGGGCGCTTGCTGCGCAAGACTGCTTTAGATGAACTGCCTCAGCTGCTCAATATCTTGATCGGCGAGATGAGCTTTGTCGGACCACGCCCGCAGCGCACTGTGCTCGTGCGTGGTTATTTGGATTGCATCCCGGCTTATGCAGAGCGCCACCGTGTGCTTCCGGGCTTAGCCGGTCTCGCCCAAGTCGCCGGGGATTACTACCTCACCCCGCTGCAGAAGCTGCGTTTTGATCGGCTGTACATCCGCTACCGGAGCTTGGGTTACAACATCAAGCTGATCGGGCTTGCTTTCGTGATCACGTTTTGGTACCGCTGGCATCGCCGTTGGGATGGCCGCTTGCCGCGCTGGATGATCCGGTTTGCCAGTCCGAAAGCCTGAGGGATCAGGCTTTGGCTGGTTCAGCGGGTTCATTACCCCTCTCTCGCCTCCGCAGCCAAAATCCCCACAGCACCAAACTGATAATCAGTGCATTCAGTGCCTGTCCCGCCAGTGTGCCGTAGACATCGAATTTTGTGATCGCCCAGGTACCGATCGTGAACATCACTGCGATTGCAGCGAGATTTGCATAGAAGATCGGCGCTGATCTTTCAGTGGCTTTGAAAATCGATTGCAGCGGCATATAGGCATACAGCAGCGCATAGAAGACCACCATCCAAAGGATGCCGTTGCTGTATGCCAGGTAGGTATCGCCATAGAGCAGGCTGAGCAGGGGCTCAGCGAAGACGATTGCGACTCCCAGCAGGGCTGCAATCGGCAGGCCCAGCACCAGGTAGATCAGCCTAAGGTAGCGCGCGAGAGCCGCATCGCCCAGCTGGGTGTACAGACGCGCTGCCCGCGGTGTGAAGAAGGTATCTGCAGCCCGCAGGATCGTATGGATCGGCGCCACCAGGTTCTGCAAAGCGCGGTAGGCGCCTGCTGCCGCGAAGCTGACCAGCCCTGCGGTCAGGATGGGATAGAATTCTATCGCTACCCAGTTGGCAATTGCACTGCCCATGAGCCAGCGGCCGAAGCGCCAGTTGCGCCGTAATGTGCTTCGTATGTTGTCGTAGCTGCGTGCCCAGAACCTCCGCGTCTGCCACATTCCTGGGACAATGGCGGCAAACGCTCCCCAGGCGATGGCGTTCAGCCCGGCCGCACCGTCAAGCGCACCCTGTCCGCTCCACCACAGCAGCAGTACCAGTCGGGTTAAGTTGGCAATGATATCGTTCAGCAAGGCGTATGGCACCATGCCGCGCGTGTAGAAAACCCGCCGCAGGAATTCTTGCACCTGCCAGGTCAGGAAGACAAACCACAGCGCAAACAATGTCGGTCCAGCGGTATCGTTGCCCAGGTTGGTCAGGATGGTCCCCCCAACCGCCACCCCCAGCGCTGCGCAGATCGCTAACCCAATTTGGATGAGCAGGTTACTGCTCGCATAGGCTCGGAAATCGTTTTCGTCCATTGCCGCGCCGAACACATTTAACGGCTGCACCACCAATCCTTCCTGCACGGCCCGGATCAACCGCAGCATGACGAACCCCACCCCGTATACCCCTAGCTCGGTTGGGGTGATGTTGCGCGCTAGGATGATCGTCGCCAGGAAATTAGCCAGGCTGATGATGGCCTGGTCAGCGCCCGCAATGTAGCCGGCGCGTGCCGACTGGCCTGTGAACAGGTTGGTGAGGTTGATGACTGCGGCGCGGCGCGTAACCCTTGCAGTTTTGTCTGGGTCGGTCTTGCTGGGGGTCGGGTCAATGGGGTCAGGCATCAGGTGATGATACAATCATAACAGTGGAAACGCAGTGTAAATATCCAATGAACTGGCTGATTTTATCAGATTACATCCGCTGTTAGGTGAGTAAGGGCGACGATGTTGGGATGTTGATGGCACCGGCTGGTCTGCTCCTGTCCAATATCCATACTAATCGGATAAACATATTCAAATTACCCGTATCCATATCCATGTTTCGGCGTCATAAGAGTTAGAGAATGTCATCTGAAAAGACATTGCTAGAGCTTGCCCGCAAGTATGATGAGCAGGCGTTAGTCGAGGTTTATGATCGCTACAGTCCAGGTATATATCGATATGCCATCCGGCTGATGGGCGATCAGGATCTCGCAGAGGAGTGTGTTGCCGAGACATTTAGCCGTTTCTTGATTGCGGTAAAACAGGGCAAAGGTCCCCGGAAATATCTGCAGGCGTATCTGTACCGTGTCGCACACAATTGGGTTACTGACCAATACCGCCGCGGTCCAGTACCAACTGTAGAATTGGAACCAGAACTGCTTGCTAACCCGGGATTAGAACCCGACCAGGCATTCAAAGTGAATGCCGAACAGGAAGAAATCAGGGTCGCATTGCAGAAGCTGACCCCAGACCAGCGCCAGGTGATTGTACTGAAATACATGCAGGGCTGGCGCAATCGAGAGATAGCAAAATCGATGCAGAAACCAGTTGGCGCCATAAAGGCGCTTCAGCACCGTGCCATCGTTGCTCTCCGGCGACACTTGATAGACAGTGAAGAGGTTTGACATGAAACACAAAAACGAGCAAATGGATGAATTCCTCCAGCAGAAGTTGAATGTACTTTCGCATACTCCCCCTCGGGATCCGGCGAAGGCCGCGCAGACCCGCGCCAACTTCCTCGCACAAGTGCAAGCTCATGCACACGGGCGCGTTTTGTCCGCCCCCGTACCTCTTTCACTAAATCTGCGTCTAAAGGGGTGGATAAACCAAGTGTTGGGGAGTTTTACTCAAAAGGAGAGTTACGATATGCTAAAAGCAATGACAGCTGTATTAATGATTGGAGTGATGTTTTTCGGGGGGGTCGGCGCGACCGTGGCTGCCGCACAGGATGCATTACCGACGGACGCACTCTACCCGCTGAAGACCGCTACCGAGGATCTGCGCTTGGCTTTTGCGCTGGATTCTCAATCGGAATTGGATCTTCTGCTGAACTACGTTGATCGCCGGATGGGTGAGGCGTTGTTGTTATCCCAAGCAGGAGCGGTGGTGCCAGAGGATGTCGTCCTGCGATTGAATGCTGAAATGGAACTGGTTGAGGATATTATCACCGATCTCGACGAGCCGGAGTTGAGTGAGGCCACTGACAAGGTTCAGGTGCTCATCCGTGACCGTGATCGTATTAGTTGGGCTGATGGAACGGTGTGTCTTGACGAAAATATTCCTCTTGATGATCCAGGAAACGACAGATGGCCGCGGTCATCTCTTGGGGCTCGTTGATCGGCAGGCCGGCCTTAACCGATTCCAGCAGTTCCACGGCATCGGCAAAATCATTCATGTGGGGCCCGTAAAAGACCGGCT
>JBFENN010000311.1:0-3583 GCA_041551115.1 Anaerolineales bacterium | reverse complement strand
GCTGGGTGTCTTAATACCTGGGATCAGACGCTGGTGGAATGGAATGGATAAGTGTCCATAAAGCTTGGTCGCCAAAGCCCCACGGCGGTAAGCATGCTCATCAATATCAAGCACTTCGGCGAGCTGTAAGCCTTTCTTCCTACGATGGATATAGTTTGCTGCCAACTCCGCAGCAGCCTGGGGTGTGGCAGCAAATACTCCCGAATGAACCTTCACACCGGCTGGAATGCCTAAAACGGGAAAGTCACTGCCAACAGCTTGGTAGATATCGCGAGCAGTACCATCCCCACCGCAAAAAAGGATCAGCTCAACCTCAGCCGAGCGCATGTTCCGGGCAGCTTCGATGGTATCTTCTGCGGTTGTCGTGACTGATTTGAGGTGACCAACCAATTCAAATGGGATATTACATATGCTGGCACTATTCTCACCCATATCGTGTGGATAGGTGATGAGATGCAGGTCGGGCAGACGCTGTTTGAGAGCAGAAAGTGCCAGTGAGGCCCGCTGCATGGCTTGCGGTTCTGCACCTAAGGAGCGCGCCTGGGCTTGGATTTCAGCACCATCACTGCCCTTCAAGCCAACACGTCCCCCCAATCCCGCAACAGGGTTGACCACTAAACCAATCTTGGCCATCAATCCACTTTACTCTTGAAGCTCACCGGCGGCTGTTTGCGGACCCCATTTACGCTGGTAGGCACGCCAGGTAACAGCCCACTGCTGGGGATCATCGAGGACTTCATGCTCAATTGTATGGATCGTACTATTATGGGGAGCAGTGCGAACAATTTCCGGGTCACGATACGCTTCCTCAGCGACTTGCGCCATGATCGCCAGGTACTCATCCAACTCTTCGATGGAATACGACTCGGTTGGTTCGAGGGTGCAAGGCTCCGGCACCACGTAGGGGTGATGGCTGGTCCAGTAGTGAACACCATAATCCGCCGAACGCAAACCCAATTCTTCAGAGTGAACCCCGGTCTGATCTGCCAGTTCCGCCCAGCTGTAGCGGACCTGCTCAATCCGCCGCTTTCCGGCAGCGTACGGTGCGCTCAAACCAGGGATGGCGAGCATCTTCGTCAGCATATAGTTGTTGTTTAGCACAGCAGTTTCAGCGACCTGGCGCAGTCCGGCGGCGCCCAGGCTCATCACCCAGGCATATGCACGGACGATGACCGGCGAAACGCCATTAAAAGATGCGATCCTGCCAATACTATCGGGACGGTCGTGGTCCAGGAAATAGCGCTCGCCATCCCATTCGACCATCGGGCTCGGCAGGAAACGAGCCAGCGGCTCGGAGACACCGTTCGTGCCAACTCCAGGACCGCCACAACCGTGAGGCGTGGAGAAAGATTTGTGCAGGTTAAAATGGCAGAGGTCAAACCCAGCTTCCTTTGCACGCGTGATACCCATAACACCGTTCAAATTTGCCTGATCGTATGAGCAAAGCCCGCCGGCTGCGTGGACTGCATCAACAAAATCGCGAATGTGCGGGTTAAAAATACCGGTATCTTCTGGATTTGTGATCATCAGTCCAGCTGTCCGCTCGGAGATGGAAGCTTTAAGTGAACTGAGATTTGGGTAGCCGTTTTCATCAGGATAAAGCGTGATTACTTTGAAACCAGCTGTTTTGGCAGCCGCAGCATTCGATGGGTGTGAAAAAATGGTCGTGATGATCTCGTCGCGCTGTTCCGCCTCGCCCCGGTCGCGGTGATACGCACGGATGATGGCAGCATTGCTGTAGATGGCATCAGATCCGCCCCTGGGTTGGAATGAAAATCGAGCGAGACCCGAGATAGCTTTGAGTATCTGTTCAAAAGCATAGATGATCGCTAGCATACCCTGGACGGTGTCATCAGCTTGGAGGGGATGCAAATCGGAAACTTTTGGCGAGCGTACCAACCGCTCGTTTACTTTCGGGCTATACTTCATCGTACAAGTGCCCTGACCGACATCGATATTGACATCAGCCCCGAGATTTTCCTGAGAGAGGCGAGTATAGTGTCGAAGCACCTGTGGTTGGGACAGCTCAGGCAGCCTGGGAGGATCTTGACGACGAATGCTTGCGGGGAGCTGACCCAAAACGTCGCCAACTATTTGGCGGAGGCCTTCTTCAACCGGTGGGACCAAAATACCACGCTGGCCTGGTTGGCCTATTTCGAAAATAATCGGTTCATCCCAACGGGCCTGGTGAAAACGCCTCAGCGGCGGTTTTACTATCTTCTGAGGGCGATTATCTTCTGCTACTTTCATGCCAATACCTCCTTGAGAGCGGATACCAAAGTATCGATGTCCGCTTTTGTGTGCACCTCGCTAAAGGCATAGAGTGCGGATTGTCCGAACTCTGGATAAGTGCTGGAAACATCCACCCCCGCAAAGATGTCCCGGATTTGCAACGCGTGGTTAATTTCGGCAACGGTTTTTCCACTATGATCAAAGTTGATTAAAAATTCTTGGAAATGGAATGAATCCTTATGCGGGATAACCACACCAGGCACCGCTGCCAATTTGGTTTTGGCATAGCTAACCTTGGCCAGAATACACTCACCAAGCGCTACCATCCCGGCGGGACCCATGAGTGCTAGGTAGACACCAGCGGTAATACCCCATAAAGCTGCCGCTGTACCGACCCACTCCTTGCCTTCTTCGCGGACAGCGAAAGATGTTCTTTCATAAGCGACATCCCCGAACCCGTACTCCCCAGCGACCCTGGTAGGGGCAATACCAAACAAACGGGATGGATACTCCATTATGTAACGCTCTTCATCGCGGGTAGCGATAAAACCAGCCTGTCCACCACCATAATTCATATGCATGCCCAAGCTTTGGATATCTCCACAAACAATATCAGCGCCATAATCAGCCGGCGGCTTGATAACGCCTAAACTGCTTGGCTCCACGTAGACGATACACTCTGCGCCGCTTTGATGGGCGGCGGAAACGAATCGCTCCGCTCGTTGTTCTAAAACTCCAAAGTAATTTGGCATTTCAAAATACACCGCACCATACGGCTCGCCAAGCATCAACTCCAGAGCATCCATATCCATCTGCCCATCTTCAGCATGGTATGGAGCCAGGTCAATAGCAATATCTGGATCCAGATACCCGCAGATTTTCGAATACTTGTCAGGGTTAATCGCGGCTCCGATCAACACTCTCTTACGCCCAGTCATGCGGCAGGCCATCCGTAAGGCAGTTGCTGCGGCCTGATAGCCATCATAGGTGGGCACATTGACAACTTCCATATTCAGCAACTCACCCATCATGCTGCAGTACTCGAATAATGCCTGGAAGCGACCGTGGTCATCGTAAGGTTCGCCAGCATAAGCAGTCAGGAATTCACCACGCATATTGATTTCGTCACATACAGCCGGTACGTGACGCTGGTAGCAACCAGCCCCCAAGAAGGAGAGCCGTTCGGCGCAGGATGTGTTCTGGGCTAGCAAGCCCGTGACATGCCGCTGCAACGAATATTCGTCTGGGAAGGGTGCGGGCAGGTCCAAATCAGCCTCCAGACGCAGCTCAGTGGGGATATCTTGGTAAAACTCAGCCACCGAAACTGCATTTACGGCGGCTAGCATCTGCT
>JBFENN010000310.1:0-3584 GCA_041551115.1 Anaerolineales bacterium | reverse complement strand
GATCTACATGATGCGTAATGACGGCAGTGATGTGCAAAATCTCACCAATAATCCTGATAATGACTCACAACCTAGCTGGTTCAGTGTCAGCCGGTTTGTAACCAACGATGAGTGGATTGCATTTACTTCTGACCGGGATGGGAACCAAGAGATCTATACCATGCGCAGTGATGGTTCAGAACAAATCAACGTTAGTCTGAATCCCAGCGGGGATAATATGCCTAAAGGCAATCGGGAAGGCAGAATCGTTTTCAATTCTAACCGGGATGGGAATTTAGAAGTATATGTAATCAACTTAGACGGAACCGGGGCAGCGAATCTCACCAACAGCAGCTCTGATGATTTGGAACCTACTTGGTCGTCAGATGGGCAGTGGATCGCTTTTTCAACGAACCGTTCTGGAAATTGGGATATCTTTGTAATGCAGTCCAATGGCGCTGATCCGTATAATTTCAGCAATAACCCGGCCCAGGATCGTTTCCCAGCCTGGAAATAATGGGTGAGTATATCCTGTCTATGAAGGATATAGATATTCTTTACCGCTAGGGTATACGATGTTGTACAGCAGAAAGGAACACAGGTTTGGGAATATCAGCGATCACCGACCAAATATATATCGCCGCACATCCGAAATCTGCGGATGTCGAAACAATCAAAAAGCTCGGAGTACGCCTAGTTATCAATATGATCTTTCACCCCCCGGCGCGAGGATTTTCCCAGCCGCCTTTACATTTGCTCACTTTGCGCACTTTCGATTCACCTTGGCTGCCGATACCGGTGAATAAGTTAGAGAAAGGGGTCAAGGAGGCCCTACCGGTAATTGCTGATGGAGGGTCTGTATTAATATACTGTCGTGAAGGCCGCCATCGCAGCGTAGCAATGACCGCCGCGATCCTGATAGGGTTGGGGAGCTCAGCTGATGAAGCCATGCAACTGATCGCAGAAAAGCGGGCTGTTGCTGATCCATACGCACCACACATACAACGCCAAATATGTGGATTTGAGCGACACTGGAGAGGAGATGATTGATCGTTTTTCATGACTAAAGTAGCCGCCTAAACATATTTCGGTTCATTGCTTACCGAACATAAGTGTACGATTGCTTGATACGTAGAAGGGGTCTCAGAACATGAAAATTCATCTACTGTCTTTGGGATTGAGCCACTCACAGAATACCTGCCGAATATTCTTGTTTTTGCTTGTCGGTGCAGCGCTATTTACAATGCCTGTGAGGGGAGCCGCCCAAGAGGAGCAAGATGAAATAAATGTGGCTGTCCAGGAAATTCAGGGGCGGATACGGTTAAATGACCAGATTTACTATTTGCTGCCAGGATTACAGGCTGGTGATGAGCTTTACGTCTACGCGGCTGGTGTCTCAGGTAATCTGGACCCATTTATCGCTTTACTGGATAGTGAGGATGATCCTGAGAAAATTTTAGCAGCTATATATTCGGATGCAGAGCAGCTGGTAATTGAGGGCAGCGATCCGCTGGCATTATTACCCACTTTGGTAGAACCATACTTCTTTGCCTGGAATGATGATGGCGGACAAGCCTATGACGCCACTTTATCATACACCATTCCCCAGGATGGAGACTACCGACTGCTGTTGAACAGCCTCATAAAAGATACGTTTGGCGATTATCGCCTGTTGATTGGCCTCAATCAACCTGATGTCCTAAGTGGAAAGGCAGTTATTACGGGAGATACCCTCGCAATCTATGACAAAGACGCATCCCAATCTGGTATAGCTACCCAAGAAGTCACTGATTCGCTCGATGCTGGCAACTCCTCAATCGAGTACCGGCTGCGCTCAGTCGAAGCGAGTGATACATTGTATGTCCGAGTTGAACGTAATTCTGGGAATCTACGCCCCATAGTGATTCTCAAGGATTACGGCGGCAAACCAATCAGATCCAGCAATCTATCCGCTGCAGCAGCCAATGCCAGTCTTAGCTATACCTTCGAGAATCAATCCAGTAATTATTTATTGGAAATTCGTGCCGGATGCTGTGAAGGTGATGTGGTCACAAGCGGAACCTACCAAATGGTTGTTGGCATCAATAATCCTGATGTATTTGCTGGTGATATAGAGTCCCGCGGGGACCCGGTTATCGTACAGCCAACTGAAGTAGAGATTGGTGTCAAACTGCAGCAAATCACGGATGTCAATCAGAAAGCCGAGAATTTTAGCACTGTAGCCAGCCTAGCCATGCGCTGGACAGATCCAAACTTAGCATTCCGACCGGATAGCTGCGACTGCCAATTTAAATCATACACCGGCGATAGTTTTAAGGATTTTGTACGTGATTCTCAAGGGAGGTGGCCTGAGTTTACAATATATAACCAGCAAGGCAACCGCTGGACGCAAAATAAAGTTGCCTTGACTACTACTGACGGTCAGGCGACGTATTTTGAGCGCTTCTCAACAACCATGCAAGCGCCCGATTTTGATTTCCGGCGCTTTCCCTTTGATGTGCAGCAGTTCTATATACGGATTGACCAGTTGTTCTCTGAAAAATATGCTGTTTTCGTGGATTGGCCGGAGTATACAGAAATAGGGGACCAATTGGGGGAAGAAGAATGGTACATCACCGATTGGGATACTGAGATCACGACGGAAAAAGTGAGCACCGAAAGCAATACTTCCCGCTTTTCCCTGCGGATAGAGGTTAGGAGGCATCTGGATTACTATATTTTTCGCATCTTTATCCCGATATTGTTGATCTTGATTGTGGGGTGGATAACCTTTTTTTTAAAGGATTTCGGCAAGCGGGTCGATGTGACTGGGGCAAACCTATTGGCATTTATTGCATACAACTTTACAATTGCTAACGATCTACCGCGACTGGGATATATGACTTTCATGGATTCTATCCTTGTCGCGACCTTCATTATCAGCGTATTCATCCTCGTATACAACGTCATCCTGAAGCGGTTAGAGGTTACTGGAAAGAGAGAGTTTGCCAACCGTATAGATGCATATACGATCTGGGTATACCCGATATTCTATTTCATCGGAGTATTTATTGTGGTGTGGTTCTTCTTAATTCGAGTTGTATGATCTATCGGTCCTTAGCCGAGGAGGAGAGTGAAAAATGTTTGCAAGCGTACGAGTAATTCGCTTCCTGATTGCTTTATGCATGTTGTCCGTGTTGACATTTGGAACATTTCAGCCTGTTCGCGCCCAGGATTTTGGGCCTCGAAGCAGCATACCGGCAGGACAGATAGTGGAGGGAGATGCTTTCCTTATAGGGAACAATGTCCAAGTTGATGGTGATGTCACAGGGGATCTATTCGCTGTCGGCCAAAGCATCGACGTCAATGGCAAGGTTGAAGGCAGCATCTACATTCTTGGCAATGACATCACGATCGCAAGTGAAGTTGGTGGAAGTGCCTACGGGCTTGGCCGTGGGCTTGCATTCAGCCGTGGCTCGTCTGTTGGTCGTAACATCTATATCTTGGCGGTAAACATTCTTACCGAGGCAGGTGCAGTGGTTAAAGACGACCTGGTCGCAGCAGGGGTACAAGCTCAGTTAGCAGGCGATATCGGGCGACATTTACGGACCGCGATCATCTTCCTG
>JBFENN010000309.1:0-3612 GCA_041551115.1 Anaerolineales bacterium | reverse complement strand
TCCCAAGTGGATCGCGATTACGCTGCAGCTCGTCCATATTACCTGTCTTTTTTTGCCCTGGTCAACGAGGGAGATCCCTTGTGGAGTAAAATGCGGGGATTGATCAATCCCATGCTGTCGTATTATTGGGCAAATATGGGGCGTGAGTTAGAAATCAATACAAATCCATGGAACATAGGCGTTGCTACCCCAGCCCAAATCGCCGTATCCGTGGGTGCTTTTCCAAATGAAAAATTACACAAGCAGTGGATGGTACAAACAAAATCCTTGGCGCTGGTCAATCCTGGTTTACTCCAGCGTATAATTGACCAGATTATGCTCAATAGTTCTGATTCACCTGAAGGCATCAAAGTTGCCGAAGAGATGCAAGCAATGCTCCCCAAGTAAATACCAAAGTAGAGGAGGAATCAAATGGCAGCTGTCACCGTTCGTGTAGCGGAAGACAAATTACTCGTTGGAACTGATTCTAATGGACACTCGATCGTGATCGGGAAGGCGCCTGGTGACGGGTCAAAGTTCATTGGCATAAAGCCTTCAGATTTACTGCTGCTAGCGGCTGCTTCATGCTCCGTCTATGATATTGTGGATATCTTAAGCAAGCAACGTGAGCCGTTAGCAGGACTAACCGTGGAATGCACTGGTGATCAGGAATCAGAGCCACCGTATACATTTAAGGTGATCCGCCTACATTACCGAGTTCGTGGAAGCGTCAATGCGAAAAAACTAGAGCGAGCAATTGAACTCTCCGAGCAAAAATATTGTTCTGTAATTGCCTCTTTAAAACCAGGGGTTGCAATCTCAAGTGATTACCAAATCTTGGCTGAGGAGTAACGGAACCCAAATGTCAGCGGTGATTTTTGAACGGACGTTTCGAATCAGATATTCGGAGTGCGATGCATATCATCAATTTAATGGTGCCAACTATATCCGGCTAATGCTGGAGACAGCTTTTGATGCATCTGCAAATGTTGGTTATAGTTTTGAAAAATATCAGGAGATAGGTTGTCATTGGATCATCAGGATGACAAACATCGAATTTATTAGCCCGCTCTATTATGGTGATATAGTTTACGTTAGAACATGGGTAGAAGATTTCCAACGTGTTCGTTCGTTACGACGGTATGAATTCAGAAGACCTGGCACCAATGAACTAATTGCCCGAGCAGTTACTGACTGGGTTTTCCTGGATAGCCAATCCGGCATGCCAAAATCGATACCAACTGATATCATCGCAGCTTACCTCCCTGATGGCGTAGTTCAGCTGCCAAGGACTAGCAGGCATTTCCCACCATCAACACCACCACCCGATGGAGTATTCAAAATGGTGCGCCAGGTTGAATGGCGCGATTTGGATATTGGGCAGCATGTGAATAATGCGGTCTATCTAACCTTTCTGGAGGAATGTGCATTTCGCCATTATGCTGTCAATGAATGGCCGCTCGTTCGTATGAATGCTGAAAGCTTTGGTATCTTCCCGCAGGGACACAGAATCGAATATCTGCAGCCTGCTAGACTCGGGGATACATTAATCGTTTCGACATGGATGTCCGATATCAGAACGGAAACTGCAACCAGACAATACGAAATTCACCGCCAGACGGACCAACAATTAATTGCCCGCTCCCAGTCGAATTATGTATGGACTGACCTCGCCACAAAAAAACCGATCCCAATTCCTGAGCATTTCAGGCAAGATATGTCAGAAAATAATGTGCTTTATCCATTATAAATAGAGTGTCACCGAACAGGAATTCATGCGGAAGTGGTAATGACTGACAACTCTGTTGATAACAAAAAAACAACAAAACGTCTTCGGACTGCTCTGGATATGGCGACACAACTACATGCCGGGCAAACACGAAAAGAAACAACTATTCCATATATCTCCCACGTGTTGGGCGTGACATCATTGGTCTTAGAAGATGGCGGTAGCGAAGATGAAGCTATCGCAGCCCTGCTCCATGATGCAGTTGAAGATCAAGGAGGATTACTTATCCTAGAAGAAATCAGAACTGTATTTGGAGAGAATGTGGCAAATATAGTTCTAGGCTGTTCAGATTCAGTTTCTGACCCAAAGCCCCCATGGCATACGCGGAAAGAAATGTATCTTAAGCGATTGAGAAAAGCCCCGGAAGCTATTATACGAGTATCTTTAGCAGATAAGCTTCATAATGCGCGCTGCATTTTAACAGACCTGCGATATATGAATGATGATATCTGGCAACGTTTCAACGGGGGTAAAACAGGTACCCTGTGGTATTACCACAGCCTGGTAGAAATCTTCCACGAGCGAACTGATTCAGCGCATTATCACGAATTGGTTCTGACCGTCAACGCAATAAATGAACTGGTGGAAAAAAGCTCGCTATCGTGATATTAATTTTCAGGAGTTAAGCATGGAAGATCAATCAAGTTCGAACACCCCCGACCTAGTTAAACGGGCGAATAACCTCGCTGAACAAATGGAATATGAGGGGGAGTGTTCGCGTGATGCCGGCCAGCTTCTACAGGTTCTTATTGGACAAGTCCAGAGTGGTGTCATAGGAGAATTGTGTGCTGGATGCGGAGTCGGCACCAGCTGGATAGCTTCGGCGTTAAAACCCACAACATCATTCGTAACCATCGAGCAAGACGAATCTAACGCTGCGGCGGTAAAACGCTTAGTAGAGCCATACTTGAACATACGCGTCGTCCAGGGATCGTGGAAATCGCTGTTAATGGATTGGAAATTTAATCTACTCTACGCAAGTAGCTATAGTGACCGCGAAGCTGCCCAAACTTACCTGTTTAATGCTCTCGTGCCAGGAGGATTGATTGTTCTGGATGGTCTTCCGCCTGCAGGGTTAATGTCAATTGGGGGTCCTAAAGCCAAATCCCAATTACGAGATTATTGGTTAAACGAACGCAGGGCATACTCACTGGAGGTGCAAGTATCACCACGCGAAAGTGTGCTCCTAGCAACCCGGCGGGGGTAGAACGACTGGGAATCGCCAATAACGCTACTTCGTTCACAGATATTGCTGATAAGGATTGAAATAGATGGCGCGCTTTCTGGTCTCTGGATTGATCAATATTGAGACAACCCTGCAGGTTGATCGATTCCCAATCGAATATTCACCTGTAAATTATCCTTTCTATGGTATTTCCAGTTCGGTATCGGGGGTAGGGATTAATGTCGCACAAGCGCTCTCACATTTAGGGAACGAGGTCGATTTTATCTCGGTTATTGGGCAAGATCTTGCTGGGGTGATTGCCCGCGATGTTATTGAAAAATCTCAAATAAATGGTTCAGGAATCCTTCCATTAATAAGCGAAACTCCGCATTCGGTCATTCTTTATGATCGTGATGGACAAAGACAGATCAATGTGGATTTAAAAGATATCCAAGATCAATCCTATCCTATCGATCACTGCCATAATTCATTAGAAAATTGTGATGCAGTTATCTTGTGTAATACCAATTTTTCCCGACCTTTATTGCGGTTTGCCAAAGAGAGTGGCAAGCTGATTGCGACGGATGTGCATGCAGTGACTTCCATTAACAGCCCATTTGATCGCGATTTCATGGCTGCTGCTGACATTCTCTTTATGAGCGATGAACAGCTTCCTTGT
>JBFENN010000308.1:0-3629 GCA_041551115.1 Anaerolineales bacterium | reverse complement strand
GCGGATGCTGTTATCGCGATGATCGGTCTCTCTGCCGATGGAAATATATTCGCGCTTGAAGTAATCACCACTGCAGCAGCCCCATCACCAATCGGTGAAGCATCCAGCAGGTTAATCGGGGTAGCAATCATGCGGGCGTTTTGATAGGCTTGTTCGCTGATTGGTTCGCGCAGCCGCGCAAATGGATTGTTCACGGCATTCGCGTGGGCATTGATCGAGAAAGGCGCGAAATCAGCGTGCTGCCAGCCATACTGGTGCATATAGCGCTGCATGATCAATGCATTTAGAGCGACGAATGAAACACCCTGAAATGCTTCATAATCCGCATCTGCTGCAGTTGCCAGGGCGGAAGTTGTCTCCGGACCTTTGGTTTCGGTCATTTTCTCGACACCGACAGCTAGAGCGGTTTTCAACTCGCCGGAGGCAACAGCCATGATGGCGGTATGCAAGGCAGCCGCTCCCGAGCCGCAAGCTGCTTCAACTTTGTAGGCTTCCTGGTTCTTTAAGCCCACCCAATCTGCAACCAAGCTACCTATACTCTCCTGCCGTACGAGCGTTCCTGAAAGCATATTGCCGACGAAGAGGCCATCCACTGTCTGCGTACCTGCATCCTCAAGTGCGGCGAAGATAGCTTGTCCCGCAAGTTCGCGCAGAGATGAATCCCAATGTTCACCGATCTTTATTTGTCCGATACCGATTACGGCCGTTTCCTGCATCACAGCTCCTTTGTGATGGACAATGCAATAGGGAAATCATACACCATTTGCTTAAGCATGATCTTAGTATAGCCTGTCAACTGCCAATTGTATGGAGTGAGACTATCAGAAGCTCTCTGATATTCTATTCTTGCTTGACTGGTGGTGATCGAATCTCTACGAGGGATGCAAGGATTTACTCAGGTCTCAGGTATTTTGCGAGACCAGGGTGGGTGATTATTTCAACTCAACTTTGGGGATATGATGTTTCAGATCAGCGATTTCTTCAGCAAGGAAGCGTTCGTCAGGTCTGGCTGCCCATGTGTAGATGACATAAGTGCCGGCAAGCATATCATGCCAACCTTGACGGCGGTCGGATACCAAGATCCATAAAAAACCTAATCCTAGGGTAACAAATCCGAGCAAGTAGCCGATCAAGCGCAGCAATCCGCGGAGGGGATTTACCTGCTGTCCGTTCTTCCCTACTATCCTTAAGCCAATCAGGGCTTTGCCAGGAGTTTGACCAGTCAGTGCCCAAAATATCAAGTTATAGAGGATGTATAAGAGAGTTGCGACAACACTGAAAGATAACAAACCGATGACATAATTGATTCCGCCTCCCACACTGGGGAAAAGGTTGGTAACCATTTCCTTGATCTTTGGAACCGGTAGAATGGTAGAGAAGGCTGCCAGCAAACCAGCCCCAAGTAGGACGATGAGTGTAACCAAGATGGTATCAATCCAAAAAGCCAGCAATCGGCTGGAGAACCCGGCGTAATACCCAAGTAAGTTCATTTCTCCTGGTGTATGCTTCGACATCCTGATTGACCTCAAATTTATTTTTGCTGGTGCTATTCGTCTGCTGGTAAATCACCAGATACAGGTGGGCGAACTGTTGTAGCCCGACGGCGTACAACGGGTGGGGGGGCATCCAATGTCGTTCGTGGTGCTCGCCGAAGCAGTGCGCGCACTTTACCTTCAAGCAGCATATCTGTGCTGACAGACCGCTCACGCACTTCTTCAACCATCTCATTTGCCAGACCCGTGCTTTGCGCCTGCAGTAGATCACGAACTTCAGGATTTTCTGCGAGATAGGCAAGGTACATATCGTTTGTCTTATCGAACGCGATCTTTGCTAACTGTTCACTACGCTTTTCTTCAATATGACCAACCGCAATCCAGCGATCAAGCTGCTGCTCTCCACGTGAAACCAAACGTTCAAAGCGTTTGCGAGCTGGCGCGAGCAAGCGGCTAGAACCCAATCGTTTGTTAATCGGATTGATGCGTTTGGATAAGACGCTTTGCTGGCCACCCAAGGTTGTGACTTGGTGTTTGAAACGGTGCTCAGCATTAAATACCATACCAATTGCTGCATAGCGAGCCTTGTCAAGTCTCGATTCTGGTACAGACGGAGCGGGCAAAACCTCACCGGCAGGTGTCTCAATCGCCGGAGATTCCGCTAGCGCTTCAGAGGCTTGTAGTTCCCATTCACGAAGCTTCATGCGCATTCCTTTAACCCCAAGGAGCAGTCCACCAACCAGCAACCTGGATAATGATCGCAGCGAATCAGGCGGGCCAGGATCTGGCACAATCTCGCTGCGGGCCGAAGGAGATTGTGATCCCGGGGGCAAAAGCCGTTTGTTTGTACTATCGTTGCTCACCGAGCAGCACCTCCAGAGAAACTTTACCGAACTTTGTCGTATTCCGATGATTGATAAATCATACTACAGCTTTGAATAGAGAAAGAGGCTGGCGTTCCGCTACGTACTCAGAGCGACAGCACGATTTCTATCAGCAAATCGATGGGAGGTAAAGAGCTGTTTTCGCACCCAAAACTAGTGTACCAGTACTAGTATGATACCATCCGCGGCAGTGCTTTTGCCTGGGCAATCCACGAGGCAACCTGTTTTTGAGAGGGTAGCTGGCGGACGAGCTTCTTCTTTTGGTTCGTTTCGGCTAATGCCGCATACAAGTTCTCGGGGTTACGCTGGGCTAACTCAGGGACTGTGTCTACACCGGCTTCTTCAAGCAGGTCAGAATACTCTTCACCAATACCTTTGACTCGGAATAGATCAGCTAAGTTAACCCACTCAAGGATCAGTTTTGGACTTATACCTGCTTTTCCAGCCAGTTCCTGGCGACCTTTGGGGGTTGCCCCGGCTTTAAGCAGTCCAGCAGTGGTTGCCACACCGATTTTCTTCAGCTGTGCCGCATATTTTTCGCCAATACCTTCAATGTTAATCAAGCTTGCCATGGTTATCCTCCGAATATGTGTAACTAGAAATATTGATTGCTGACCCATTTGCTCATGACAGGATCTGACTTAAAGCTTGGGGCAGAAAGTGAGTATATGCTACCTAACCGTGCAGTTGACACAGTGAAAAACCAGCCACTCACGAAAGGGACTATCAGACCAATCATATCTAATTTCATGCTTAATGGCAAGCTTATCTGGATTTTGTCGTTGCATATGAGAATTGTCCGCATATCTGTAAAGCGCAGATTACTCTTCCGGAAAATCTCCGCAGCAGATGAAGCAGTGTCAATTAGTACGCCGCCAGTGGCAATCGTGAAGCAATGCTCAGGTGTGTTACATTCGAAAAAACTCCACATGCATGATTGAGCTTGATGGGATGCTTGTCGTGCTTAGGAAATACACAGGAGAATTTGCTGATTGTCTCTGCGGGTCGATGCAAAACTCTTCGGCAATAGGGTGGATAAGATCTGTAGCATGCATTGAGATCCAAGCTGATTTTTGAGTAATAAATTTTTTTTCGCTTGGTTCGAATGATTGGCTTTGAAGCGTGGATGCGTAAATTTTACCCGGTGAATTACTAGAACAATTGTACCATAAAACATGGGTTTTGGGAAGTGCCCTGGGATGGGTAGTGCGGATTTTAATCCAAGTTTCTTGTCTGGGGTTATGGCAGATCT
>JBFENN010000307.1:0-3651 GCA_041551115.1 Anaerolineales bacterium | reverse complement strand
CTGCAGGCGGCCAGCAGGAGACTTGTCAACAGGATAAAACTGATCATACTGAATTTATTAGCCATTTGAATTCCTCCAATATACCCCTGGCGGTTGTACACCAGCGCAGGCGTTACCTTGTAGTTAGACCAATCATCCCAAGCAATTCTTACTTAACTATTGGGAAACTATTACGAGTTTCTTAACAAGCTGCTCTAGGAATCGGCTTGATGAAATTAAGGAAGCGCGGTTTGCCGAGCTACAATTTCAAACGAGTGCAAAAGAAACCAGAAGTCGAGTTCATTGTGCTAATCGTGCAGACCTAGATCGTCTGTAATCTCCCTGTTATCGTTCTGTAAGATTTCTGTAATCTTTACCAACTACACTTGTGAAGCGTTGGTGTTTATCTACCAATCAGTACCTAGAGAAATGCTGTAGAAACCCCGGCTTGTTCGATGCTTGGTAGAATCAACCTGGATAGAGCTGAGCTGGGAGTGAGAACTTATGAGTATAGATAAGAACATTTTAGTTGTTGATGATGAGGAAACGGTCCGCGAGGTCGTGCGCCGCTACCTTGAACGGGACGGTTTTATCGTTCGGGAGGCGGGGGATGGTTTCGAAGCGCTGGATGCTATCCGGGATGAAATACCTGATTTGATCGTCCTGGACTTGATGCTGCCCGGGATCGACGGCCTGAGCTTAACCCAGCACCTGCGCCAGGACAAGCGCATTCCAATCATCATGTTAACGGCGAAAGGTGAAGCGAGCGACCGTATCCGAGGCCTCGATTTGGGAGCGGATGATTACATCGCCAAACCCTTCAGCCCCCAGGAGGTGGTCTCACGAGTCCGGGCGGTACTGCGCCGGACAGGGGGGGATGCTGAGCCAACAAAAGGGAAGAGCTTAACCTTCCAAGGGCTGCAGATTGACCCTATATCGAGGTCCGTTGAGTTGGGCGGCACTGCACTGACATTGACAGCAAAGGAGTTTGACCTGCTGTATTTCTTCGCCAGCCACCCGCAGCAAGTCTTCACCCGCACCCAGCTGCTTGACCAGGTATGGGGCGATGAACTTTATACAGATCCATCAACAGTTACTGTGCATATCCGCCGCCTGCGTGAAAAAATAGAAACTGAACCGAGCGAACCTGCATATCTGCTGACGGTGTGGGGCGTAGGCTATAAATTTGAAGGGGGGAACGAATGACTGGACGGATTTCCCGCTTGATCATCTATTTCATTGGCATCCTCGGGATGCTGCTGCTTACCATGGTGCTAGTGCAGGTCTTCATGAATCCACCTTCTGGCGACCTGGTTTACCTGGCAGTCCTGCTGGGCATCACCAGCCTTGTGTCGGCAGCTATCGGCTTTATATCTCAACGGATGGGCTGGTGGCGGCGTCTGCCGCATCTCAATCAAACCCTGGTGCTAGGATACATACTAGCCGGTGGTTTGGCGCTAATTAATATATGGGTAACCGCGCGGTTAATGTTCATCGACCAGCATGACTTGGCTCTGGGTACGTTGTTGTTGATTTTCGCCGGGGGCGTTTCGATCGCTTTTGGCTTCTTCCTTTCAAACTCGATCACGCAGGATTTGAAAGACCTTGTGGAAGGTGCAGAAGAGATCAGCCAGGGAAATTTTGACACCCGCGTGGAAGTGGAAGGGGAGGACGAGATAGCCCAGTTAGGGCAAGCATTTAACGAGATGGCTATCCAGCTTGAGAAAGCGGATGCAGAAAAACGCGCCTTGGAAGAAGCTCGACGTAACCTAATCGCTTGGGCTTCACATGATTTGCGTACCCCGCTAACTTCCTTGAAGGTAATGCTGGACGCACTTGCTGAAGGCGTCGTGGATGATCCGTCAACGGTGAAGCGCTATTTACAGCAGAGCCAGAACGAGGTCAGCCGGATGAGCGTGCTTATAAATGACCTATTTGAGTTAGCCCAGCTAGATGTTGGGAATCAAGAACTCGTTTTCGAGTGGATTACGCTTTCCGATCTGATCTCCGATACATTGGAGAGTTTCGCCGTGCAAGCAGCTGCCCAAGGAGTGTCGCTGGATGGCTCGGTTACAGCTCAAGTTGATCCAGTTTGGGCTGCACCAGACAAACTCAGCCGAATCCTTGGCAACTTGCTTGTGAATGCTCTGCGCTATACTTCCGAAGGTGGCAGCATCCAACTCCATGCGGAGCTGGTCAATGATCGGGTTCAGGTGGAAGTGCGAGACAGCGGTATGGGCATCCAACCAGAGGAGCTGCCTTACATCTTTGATCCGTTCTACCGGGTTGAAAAAAGCCGGCCGCGAAATGGCGATAAGAGTGGCGGGGTTGGTTTAGGCTTGGCGATTGTCAAAGGCTTAGTCGAGGCGCATGACGGTAAGATCTGGGTTGAAAGTGACCCGGGCCAGGGTACGCTGTTCACATTTACACTACCAAAGAAGGGTGAAAGTCGCAACCAGCAGGGGGTCAAACGCGCATGAAGTATAGGCTGATTGTGCTGTTGTTCTTCTTCCTATCGTCGTGCAGCACTGCTGGAGCTGCTGAATTGGAAGCCGATGCTGAACTGCTGGAACTGCCGGATTTTGGATCCGCTCCAGAGCTGACCAATGAGGTCTGGCTGAATAGTGAGCAGCCTTTGCGCATAGCTAACCTTAGAGGTCAAGTCGTCCTGCTCGAGATGTGGACTTTTGGTTGAATTAACTGCCAGCGGGTGATCCCCTCGGTGAGGGATTGGCATAACAGATATCAGGAACAGGGACTGGTGATTATCGGCAACCATTATCCGGAATTTGAATATGAAAGGACTCTCGGAAACCTCGAGGATGCGATCGGAAGGCTAGAGATCCCATACGCAGTCGCCCAGGATAATGATGGAAAAACCTGGCAAGCTTATGGCAACCGCTACTGGCCAACACGCTACCTGATCGACAAGCAGGGCCACGTTCGTTACCGCCATATTGGCGAAGGTGCCTACCCGGAGACTGAAGCTGCTATTCAAGCATTGTTGGCAGAAACATACCCATAACAAGAATTTATTACCGCTATCTACCAAATACAAATAGAGGTGTACAAATGGTCAAAATCAATTCATCTGAAATTACCCCCAAACAGGTCTACTTGACCCGGCGAGATTTTCTCAAGAGCCTGGGCATTGTCAGCGGGACTGCTGCTTTGCTGGCAGCATGCAAAGGTCAAGACCCAACTGCAACATTGTCTCCCACGGTTGCGGGAAACAGCCCTGCTGATCAAAACCAAAGCACAGGCGTGCGCTTGGACGAACTAGGCGATCCCAGCAACAGCTTTGAAGACATCACAAACTACAACAACTATTATGAATTTACCACAGACAAGGAACGGGTTGCAAAGATGGCCCAGGGATATCCCACCTCCCCCTGGGAAGTGGCGGTCGGTGGTTTGGTCAGCAACCCGAAGACCTACTCGACCGATGAACTAAGACAATTCGAAATTGAAGAACGGATCTACCGGATGCGCTGTGTGGAAGGCTGGTCATTGGTAATCCCCTGGAATGGCTTCCCGCTGTCAAAACTACTCAAGGAAGTTGAACCTAATGCTGAAGCGAAATATGTGCGTTTTGAGACCATATATGACCCAGAAGGAATGCCCGGTTTCAAGAAGTATCCCTGGTACCAGTGGCCCTATGTCGAAGGCTTG
>JBFENN010000306.1:0-3666 GCA_041551115.1 Anaerolineales bacterium | reverse complement strand
CGGTTTTACCGCAAAAGAAGTGACAGTCACCTGGTATTTCTCTCAAAAGTGCGTAACATGAGCTGTTTAATTTTAACCGACAAATGTCATACTGAGTGGAACGAAGCATCTCAAGGTTGTAGTAAGAGATTCTTCAGTCGCAAAGAACGCTCCTTCAGAATGACAACTTATTAAATTTTGATTGCCGGACTACTAGGTTTTCTACAAACAAAATCCCGGTTGATGTGCCTATGAGTGCTTCCATCCGTCTAGAGCCTAAATAATTCAAGGTATAATCGGGTTGTGAATGCCCCAATTTTGGTCACCAAACTCTTTATCCCGCCAACCCGGACGGAAATCGTCCAGCGACCTGGACTGATCGAGCGTTTGAACAATGGTTTGGACCGCAAACTGACCTTGCTCTCAGCACCGGCTGGATTTGGGAAAACCACATTGGTCAGCAATTGGGTGGAAAATTTACGAGATAACACTGAAATAAGTGACTACCCCATCAGGTTTGCCTGGCTCTCGCTGGATGAGGACGATAACGATCCGGTCCGATTCCTGACCTACTTCATCACTGCTCTAAATCAGATCAAAGAAATAGACTCTGACCTCGGTCAGGGTGCGTTGAGCATGATCCAATCCCCGCAGCCTCCGCCAACAAATGCTGTTTTGATTTCCTTGATCAACGAGTTGGCAGCCATCCCTGATAAGATCGTCATTGTCCTAGATGATTGCCATTTGATCGAAGCGGAGCCAATTCACCAAGCCCTTTTCTATTTACTCGAAAACTTACCACCACAATTGCATGTAGTCATCTCCACCCGTCAGGATCCTCCCCTATCCTTGGGGCGCCTGCGGGCCCGGGTCCAGATTACCGAACTGCGCGCGGTTGACTTACGTTTTTCAGCTAAGGAAGCCGCAGACTTTCTAAACCGGGTGATGGGATTGAACCTGTCAGCGGAGGACATCGCTGAGTTGGAGACCCGCACTGAAGGGTGGATTGCCGGCTTGCAGTTGGCTGCCATTTCAATGCGAGGATATGAAGATCATGCAGGTTTCATCAAATCCTTTACGGGCGGGCACCGGCTGGTGCTCGATTTCCTGATCGAAGAGGTGCTGGGGCAACAGCCCGAGAATATCCAGAACTTCCTATTACAAACTGCTGTCCTTGACCGCATGACAGGCTCATTATGCGATGCACTCACTGGTCAGAAAGACAGCCAAGCAACCCTGGAGATGTTAGATCGCGCCAACCTGTTTATCGTTCCACTGGATAGTGAGTGCCGCTGGTATCGCTATCATCATTTATTCACTGATTTGCTGCGTCAACGGCTACGCCAAACTCAACCTGATCAGTTGCCAATATTGCAGCGCCAGGCCAGCAAGTGGTATCGGGAGAATGGATTTATTGATGAAGCCATCGAGTTTGCGCTGCGAGCCCGAGATTTTAGACAGGCTTCACATCTGATCGAGGATGTGGCGGAGACCTTGTGGGTACCTGTGGAGCATACCAGATTACAGCGTTGGTTGGCTGGATTGCCTGTTGATTTGATCTTTTCCAAACCATCACTGTGTGTCTTTCATGCCTGGCTTCTGTTAAGCGCCGGTCAACAGGATGTAGCTGAAAGGACTCTCTTAGTTGCCGAACATGTATTGGGCATCCGTACCGATCATACAGCTGACACATCATCAATGGCGTGGGAGCTGCAGGATCGCTCAGATAGGATGAAGCTAATCGGCAGAGTCGCAGCCACTCGAGCCTTTTTAGCTTTTTTCCGAGGAGATGTGCAGAGGAGTATTCAGTATGCACGCCAAGCGCTTGAAACCCTACCTGAGCAAGACTTAACCTGGCGAAGTACTGCTGCAATTGCCCTCGGAGATGCCCATAGTATCAATGGTGATGAAACTGCAGCTTACCAAGCAAGATTAAAGGCTTTGGAAGCGAGTAAAGCTGTTGGCAACACCTATATGACTCTGGTGGCGAACGTGAGATATGCCATCACTCTCAGGCAGCTAGGCTGGTTGCAACAGGTTTCAGAGATCTGCCAACAGCAAATGCAATTAGCAAACGAGAGCGGGATGTTAAAAATAGCAGTGGTCGGTTGGTTATTGGCAGTTTGGGGCGAGGTTCTGGCTGAATTTAATGAGCTAGATAACGCTATAAAAAATGCAGAAAAAGGGGTAGAGCTGACCGAGCAGGAGGGGGACCAGGGGATGTTCGGCTGGAGTAACGTGTGCTGGGTGAGAGTCTTGTACTCTTGTGGAGATATGATCGGCGCCGAAAAGGTAATACATGAGATAAATTCCATCGCTCGTAAACAAGATTTGCCTCCCTGGGTCATGAATCTGTTGATCGCCTGGCAAGCGCGGCTGTGGCTGGCACAGGGTAAGCTTGAGGCCGCTTCCCAATGGGTGGAAGATCGTGGACTGGATGTTGGTGGAGCGATTGAAATTTTGCGGGAACCGGAATATATTGTTCTTGCACGGGTCCTGACTGCTCAAGGTCGGTTAGATGAAGCAACTACGTTGCTACAGCAGTTGCTCAAAGGGACAGAAACGGGGGGACGTATATCTAGAGCAATCGAGATTCTGATACTCCAAGCATTAGCTCTCCAAGCTCAAGGGGAGACAGCTCAAGCCATCATCACACTAGAACGGGCCATCTCCCTAACTGAACCGTCAGGTTTTATACGTATCTTCGTAGATGAAGGCCCACCAATGGCAAGTTTGCTCTATGAAGCCTTCTCTCGGGGGATTGCACCAAAATATGTTCAGCGGTTACTAGCGGCTTTTCCTGATACTGAACCGAAGGAAACCGCTTCAACGAAACCCCAGGTGGAACAATCCCAATTGATTGAACCGCTGAGTGCGCGTGAAATCGAGGTTCTGCAGCTTCTTGCCAAGGGGCTGACCAACCAGGTGATCGCTACCCGGCTGGTGCTTTCACCGCATACCATCAAGGCGCACACGCGCAATATCTACAGCAAACTTGGTGTCAACAACCGCACACAGGCCCTTGACAGAGCCAGGATATTGGGGATCTTATCGCAGAACTAGAACGATAACTTTTTAAAACGCACGCTGATCGTTATGACTGGATTGCAATCCGCAGTCCAGTTTTTCTTTTCTGGCTCAAAAATACTACTTTGAATAACACGATCGTGTTATGACACTAATACCATCTTCATACTATGCTGTAAGCGTGAGATTTAAAGAAACTAGATTCGTCAAAAAGGAGACCAAAATGAATACGTACAGAAAGAACGCAACAATTGTGGGGATTTTATATATCCTTGGAACGGTATTCGGTATGCTCAGTGTTATTTTTACACAACCAGTTGCGAATGCCCAGGATTATTTCGCGGTTGTGACGTCAAACGAAAATGGGGTGATCATCGGCGCAATCTTCATATTAATGATGGGTTTGGTGCTGGTGATGGTTCCAGTTGTGCTGTTCCCAATCCTAAAAAAGGTCAATGAAGTCTTGGCACTCGGTTATGTGGTTTTTCGAGGGGCGCTTGAAATGGCTACCTATATGGGGTCGACCGCCTGCTGGTTGCTGCTGGTGCCATTTGCGCAAGGATATGCAGAAACCGCGAAGGCCTCTGCTTTTCAAAACTTGGCAGCTTCATTACAGCAAGTTGGGGGTGGGATTGATATCATCCGAATCATCGTTTTCGG
>JBFENN010000305.1:0-3692 GCA_041551115.1 Anaerolineales bacterium | reverse complement strand
GTCGTCCTGGTGGAGACCTTGGCGATGTGGTGCTCCAACTGCCTCAAGCAGCAAGGAGAGGTACGGGTCCTGCATGATATGCTTGGCGAGCGGGATGACTTCGTGAGTTTAGGCGTAGATGTAGACCCTAATGAGAATGCAGATGCCTTGCAAGCGTACACAACAAATAATGGTTTTGACTGGCTCTACACGGTTGCACCCATAGCAGTAGCTCGTGAAATCGGTGCGCTCTATGGTGATCAATACCTTAATCCCTCAGCCACCCCGATGCTGATCATTGACCGGCAAGGAGCGGTGCATACATTACCCTTCGGTATCAAAAGCGCCCAAGACCTATTGACATCATTACAGCCCTTTCTCGATGCAGAGATGTAAAACGGCATGACCAGGTGGATGAGTACAGGATTTATATATAACCATCCTCGCTCATCCACCAATCTATATTCTGCTCCAACATGCAAGGAACGATTATGTTTGAACCCATCCTGACTTCCATCAGCCTCGGACTGCTGTCCAGCACCAGTCCATGCATCCTGCCGCTTTACCCTGGTTTCCTAGCCTATCTCGCCGGAAGGCAGCAAGGGCTCAGCAGCCGAGTCGGGCGCTATTCACTGGGTTTTTTCGTTCTGGCTGGTGTGCTGACAATGATGCTAGCACTAGGTCTGCTGATTTCACTGCTATCGGTATCAATTGGCGCCGCCCTCACGCTCGCAATTCCGGTAGCTGATATCTTGATTATCGGGTTAGGGATCGCACTCTTGCTGGATTACAACCCCTTCAAGACACTACCGCAGGTGCAGGTACCCATCCTGAAGAATCCATACATCAATGCTTATTTCTATGGCTTGCTCTATGGACCCATCGCCTTACCCTGTTCGGGACCGCTGGTCGTAGGCATCTTCGCCTACTCGCTGACCGCTGGTGAAGCGTTAAGCAAGCTGTCCATCTTCTTTTGGTTTGGGATCGGCTTTGGGATGATCTTGCTGCTGCTCTCTTTCTTGTCCGGATCCGCCCAGCGCTGGTTGGTCCGCTTCTTCGCCCAGCATGCGCGTGCTATCAATGTGATTGGCGGAATCTTGCTGATCGGGGTTGGAATTTATGACCTGGTCAATAATTGGGAACTGATCGCGACCTACTTGAATATTTGGTTTGCGTGAGAGGGATCTGGATTATTTCCTAAATTGGAAGCTGCTCTTCATCTCCACTACCACTTTAAACCAATAAGTTCATAACCTTCTGCTGCATTCAGCAATCAGCCATACCTGGGGTAATGGCCAAGCGTAACCCAGTTCATTCCGTATATCACCCACTAAGAATAAAAAAACGACACTTTTTGGCAGTTCAACCTCTTTCATTGGCAGTCCTCCAGCGCGATCCTGATATCAACACAATCACATCCGCTTCTAGGAGGTATGAAATGTCATTCTACGATAGCGTTCAAAAGCAATTGTTCAACGCCTACACGCAAGTTCTCAGCGATGGCCTAGATCTCAGCGGTCATACTCCTATGCCGAAGGGAGCCAAGATCATCGCTGCCAACCATACCAATGCCAGCGATCCATACCATTTCCCGGCATTACTCGATGAAGAAATTCATCTCTTGATCATCGACATAACCTTTGCCATTCCGATTGTCGGGTACCTGCTGAAAAAGACCGGGCATATCAAAGTCGACCGCCATAATGGGCGTCCAGCCTTCGTAAAAGCTTGTGATCTGCTGCGGGCTGGCAAGACGATTGTGCTCTTCCCAGAGGGGAAGCTATGCCTGCGTGATGAACGCGTGAAAGGGCGCAGCGGGGCAGTCCGCATGGCGCTTGAAACCGGGGCGCCGCTCATCCCGCTGGGGTTCTTCGTCCACCCAAAGGATGCCGTCAGCCTGTCTAGCCAATGGATGAATGGCAAGCCGCAAGGATACTGGCAGTTTCGCGGTAAGTGCTACGCCCGGGTGGGCGAGCCCTACCATCCGGATCCAGCAAAATCAATCGCCCACGAAACAAAGGAGCTGATGAGGCGCATCTATACACTCGTAGAACAGCTCACCTATGAACAAACCGTATCAACTTCACCTGTCTCTCTCAATCGTATCCCTCAATTGTGAGCAATGTGTATTGATTAACCACTGTTTCCTATCAAATTGCATACCGTCTTGGCTCAGGGATCGGATGGGTGTGAATAACCACCGCGCTAGAACCACGTTTGGTGTTATAAAACCGCCGGGTGAGCGTATAATGCTTTCTGGAAATACTGTAGATTAATCAATCAGTCTTACGTAGGTTGAAAACCTTCGTATGGTTATCAGGAGCAGCAGCATGAATTATCGTTCCCTTGGAAAATCCGGTTTAAAGGTCTCAGCAATCGGTTTAGGCACCAATCAATTCGGCGGCAAAGTTGACGCGGGACTAACAAAAAACATCATCCACGCGGCTTTGGATATAGGGATCAATTTCATCGATACGGCTGATGTATACCAAGATGGTCGCTCGGAGGAGTTCATCGGGCGGGCAATAGCAGGGCGGCGCCATGAAGCCCTCATCGCCACCAAAGTATATTACGAAGTTGGTGAAGGTCCGAACGATCGCGGCGCATCTCGCCAGCACATCATGAACGGCGTGGAGGCCAGCTTAAAGCGCCTGAAAACCGATTACATCGATCTCTACCAGATCCATTCTTGGGACGAGGATACACCGCTCGAGGAGACAATGCGCGCACTTAATGACCTAGTGCATGCCGGTAAAGTCCGTTATATCGGCGCTTCCAACTTCAGTGCCTGGCAGCTTGTTTGGGCAATCGGCATTGCCAAAGAAATGGGCTGGATCGAATTTATTTCCATCCAGCCCCACTATCATATGCTTGAGCGCGCCATCGAACAGGAAATGATCCCCGCCTGTATATCCTTCGAGATTGGTATCCTGCCCTACTTCCCCCTGGCGGGTGGCTTCCTGACCGGCAAGTACCGCCAAGACAAACCAGCCCCACCCGGATCGCGTGGTGAAAGCAGCGAGTACGTGCAGCGCTATATGATACCCATTAATTACAGTAAAATGGCTGAACTCATTGCTTTTGCTGATGAGCACAACCGATCAATGATCGATCTCGCTCACGCCTGGCTGCTGGCCCAACCGCAAATCAGTTCGGTCATTTCCGGTGCGACCAGTGTAGAGCAGGTGCAAGCCAACGCGGCTGCCGTGGATTGGGAGCTTTCAGATGAGGAAGCTGCTGCAGTGAATGCGATATTGGATGGCTAAGGTCGGTCAATTCGAAGATAATTTGCTAACTATCCCAAAAGCGACTATTGCCTCCCACAAGTATCAAAATGTGGTTGGGATAACCTTGCGAAGATTCCGAGCCTTCGCAAGGTTTCTGAGGAAACGGATCAGATACTAAAACACGCTAGCTTCAAACCCAAGACTGGCTTGGCTTTATCCGCATCCTTTGGTTTTACCCCAAACGCTAGCGCACAACCAACGGCAGGTAGATTTTCTCATCAAAACAGGGATCGTTGATATTAATGGAACCGTTGATGATACCCTGTGCGACATTTTCCAACACGTTCCGCACTGCCGGGGAGACAAAAACATCGGCCTCGTGGAATGGCGCTAATCCAACGCCATCCTCTTCCAAGTTGTAGATCACTGTTCCAGATGTGAAAGTGCCCGAGATAACATCAGAGATCGTATCAAATACTGCATTAT
>JBFENN010000304.1:0-3702 GCA_041551115.1 Anaerolineales bacterium | reverse complement strand
TCAATGGAGAGCATGAGGCGACCACTACTCGATTCAGTACTTCGTGCAGGATATCTTGCTTAATGAGGTCTTGGCCTGGTTCAGAACACATATAGGGGTAGTGTCTGGAAACGATCACATTATTTAAAGTTGCGGCATAGTCCGCAACACTGCTGACATCAATCATTCCAGCGATGTTTGTTCCACAATGGCAGATGTATACTCCGATACGGGGTTTAACGCGTCCATTTTGACTGAGTGACGATTCAAATATCATGTTATCCGTTGAACTCATGCGGAAGTCTCCTTATTTGTCCCCACCCGATCCAATATCAGTTGATGATGCATCTCGTTCATCAGTGTAATTAGAAGAACAACCAGATATATTATAACACAGATTGTGCAAAAATTCACAAATGAAAAATATTCTTTTTCCTCTCAATATTTGTTTTGCGTAATTGCGGTAAAATAGCGAAGATCAATTCAGCAAAGGGTAAAGAATGAATCTCAGATTGTATGACACTTACACGCGCAGTTTGCGGGAGTTTGATCCGATCCGCCCGGAAGAGGTGGGTCTGTATACTTGCGGCCCGACGGTATATGACTATGCCCATATTGGCAATTTCCGCACCTATATCTTTACAGATATCTTAAGACGGGTGTTAGCTATCAATGGATATTCGGTCAAACATGTGATGAATATTACTGACGTGGGCCACCTGACATCAGATGCCGATGAGGGGGAAGATCGGATGGAAAAAGGCTCTCGGCGCACGGGAATGACAGCCTGGGAGATAGCTGAGCTGTATACTCAAGAATTCAAGTTGGACTTAGAACGCCTCAATATCCTTGAACCAACCATCTGGTGCCGCGCGACCGATCATATATCCGATCAAATCGAGGTCATCCAGTGCATTGAAAAGAATGGTTATACATACCGCACATCTGATGGGATATATTTTGATACCTCGAAGATGCGTGATTATGGGCTCCTGGCCCGCTTAGACATTGAAGGCTTGCAAGCAGGGGCGCGTATCGACATTGGAGAAAAGCGTCACCTAACGGATTTCGCGCTGTGGAAATTTAGCACACCAGATCAAAAGCGACAGATGGAGTGGGACAGTCCTTGGGGAGTAGGTTTCCCGGGATGGCACATCGAATGCTCGGCCATGTCTGCTAAGTACCTGGGACCACTTTTTGATATTCATTGTGGCGGCGAGGATCATATCAGTGTGCACCATACCAATGAGATCGCCCAAACGCAGGCTTGTTATGGGACGCGCCTGGCGAATTTTTGGATGCATGGATATTTCCTTCAGATTGATGAAGCTCGGATGGGTAAATCTGCTGGCAATTTCCTGCGTCTGCAGACGCTGATTGATATGGGATACGATCCGCTGGCGTGGCGCATGTTTTGCTTGAATGCTCACTACCGTGCAAAATTGAACTATACAGTGGATGGCTTGGATGGAGCGATGATTTCGCTGGACCGCCTTCGGAAAGCAGCTTATGATTGGGGTGAGCCAAGTATGGTGGATGAAGAATATGTGGCTAAATTTTTGGAGACTGTTAATGATGACCTGAATATGCCGCGTGCCATGGCATTAACATGGGATTTGGTAAAGTCCGACTTGCCTAACGGAACCAAGAAAGCTACGATCCTTTATTTTGATCAGATTTTAGGTCTCCGGCTCGACGAATGGGAACCAATTGAGGAGATCATCCCGGATGAGATCATGGATTTGGTGCAAAAACGGCAGGAAGCCCGCCAGGATAAACGCTGGAAGGATGCCGATGCGCTGCGCGACGAGGTGAGCGTAGCTGGATTTGAGATTGAAGATACACCCCAGGGACCCCGGGTAAAGCGCAGGAAAATAAGGGTTGAATATTAGAGACGGGTGTACAACGCAAATTACGGAAATTTTGGAGATTATTCTTTATGAAAATTGCGATTACAGGTAAAGGGGGCGTTGGAAAAACCACGCTGTCTGCGCTTTTAGCCCAGGCTTATGCAGATTCTGGGCGCCAAGTGCTGGCGGTCGATGCTGATCCATCCCCTTGCCTAGCGGGGGCGCTTGGTTTCCCTTCTGAATTGCGCGCTCGGCTCAGCCCGATCTCTGAAATGGATGAGCTAATTTATGAACGCACAGGGGCAAAACCGGGCACTACCGGAGGTTTTTTTACATTAAATCCGCGCGTGGATGATATACCAGAGAAATTTAGTGTTTCTCATCGCAACGTGCGTTTGCTCGAGATGGGCGCCGTCGATATTGGTGGCACAGGCTGTATCTGCCCAGAAAGCGCACTGCTAAAAACGCTCTTTACTCACTTGCTTTTTCGAAAAGACGACGTGCTCTTACTGGACATGTACGCTGGCGTTGAGCATCTGGGTAGGGCAACCGTCGACTTTGTGGATGCGATGTTGGTGGTTGTTGAGCCAACTCGCCGAAGTTTGGGTACGGCTGCCCAAATTAAAAAATTAGCGCATGATATCGGTCTAACTCGACTATGGTTGGTTGGAAATAAAGTGCGTGATCCAGAGGAAGCGGCTTTCTTAGAGGCAGAGACCCCCGGACTGCCATTGCTTGGGGTTATGCCCGCCGATTTAGCTGTTCAGGAAGCCGATCGTTTGGGCATCGCTGTTTATGATTACGTCCCTTCTCTGCGTCAAGCGGCAGAAGATATGGCAAAGAAGCTGGAAAACAATTTGGCGTAATGCTTCGCATAGATATAAATTGGTAGAGGGAAATTGCAAATTTGGCACCCTGTGTATAGGGGTGAGAGGTTGTGGAGGTAGAGAATGACAACGACGATAGCTTTGGCGGGTAAAGGTGGTGTGGGAAAAACGACGATTGCCGGTATGGTGGTCAAACATCTGGTTAAGAATACGCCGGGGCCAGTTTTGGCAATTGACGCCGACCCGAGCAGCAATCTGAACATGGTGCTCGGGCTGGACCTGGATTGGACGGTGGGGGATATACGTGAAGATATGCTAGCGCAGGTGAAGGAATCACTTGGCAGTGGGGGAGCAGCGATGGGAGGCTTACCGGGCGGCGTCAGCAAGCGTGATTACCTAGATTACCATATTCGCTCTTCGTTGGCGGAGGGTGATCATGTGGATTTGATTGCAATGGGACGCTCTGAAGGCCCTGGTTGCTACTGTGCAGTAAACCACAACTTGCGCGAAGTTATCGATAGCATGAGCAAGAATTACCGTTATGTCGTTATTGACAATGAGGCGGGCATGGAGCATCTCAGTCGACGTACAACCCGAGATGTCAATCACCTGCTGATTGTCTCTGATCCCACGCAGCGCGGCATCGTGGCGGCAGAGCGCATAGCCGAATTACGTAATGAATTGGATGTGCACGTAGAAAATGCTCACTTGATCATCAACCGCCTGTCGGGCGAGATGCCCCAGGCGCTAAAGGAGCGCATCGATAGACTGGATATCCCCTTGTTAGGCATTATCCCGGCAGATAGCGAGATCGCTAATTACGAATTCGATGGACGCCCACTGGTAGAGATGGGCGAAGAATCTGTGATCTACCAGGCAGTGAGCGGGATGATGGGGAAGATTGTTTAATGCCAAGAATCTTCGTAATGAGTTAAACCAACTAGCAAAAAATATTCTGGGACACCAATCTGCCCCAGAATATTCTTATTTATTAGTGTCGTTACTCTACTCAATCGCCAAACTTTATTCCCTGTGCCAATGGCAGT
>JBFENN010000303.1:0-3711 GCA_041551115.1 Anaerolineales bacterium | reverse complement strand
GATTACCGGTTTGGCAGGCAGCGCGCCGACTTTTGATCGCTTGGAAGGTTACAAAAAAGCCTTAATCGATCGTGGTCGAAATCAAGATCCTGCTCTGATCATCGAGGGTGATTTCACAGAGGCCGGTGGCTATTATGCCATGCAACAACTTCTACCAGCCAAACCCGATGCTGTATTTGCAGCTTCAGATTTGATGGCTATCGGGGCTATGCGTGCAACCCGAGAGGCGGGCCATAGAATCCCGGAAGATGTGGCCTTTGTCGGCTTCGATGACGTTTCCGTTGCCATGTACGCAAATCCTCAGCTGACGACGATCCGCCAGCCGATTACTAGTTTTGGCATCACCGCAGTCGAAACGTTGATTGACCTGATCGAGAATGGTATTGAGCCTCCCCGGCGAATTATCATGGATACAGAGCTGATCATTCGCGATTCATGCGGCGCTTCCCGGAGGAGAATAGATCTCTGAAATAATATTTTTACAGGGTAATCTGCTTTATAATGCTGATATCAAAAGGAGGTGTCTATTGAAGATTGCTTGTGGTAAATAATTAGCAGTGTTCATCTGGAACAAAAAACTATTACAAGGAGAAAGAAAATGCGCAAGTATGTTTTATCCGCCCTAAGTATTTTGATCTTGGCGAGCATGCTGCTGGCCGGCTGTGCCACGGCAACACCCGAGACCATCATTGAGACCGTAGAAGTCGAGAAGACGGTCATCGAGACCGTGGAGGTTGAGAAGACAGTCATCGAGACTGTTGAGGTTGAGGTTGAGGTCCCAGCGGAGGTCGAGGAAGACCCCACCGCGCTACCACGCAACGAAACCCTATATTTCAACGGCCTACAGTGGGGTCCGGTTGTGTCTTGGAATCCGTACAATTCAAACGCCAACAATGCCTTGGCTATCACCGAGAACGCCAACAACCACGTCACCATGTTCGAATCCCCGTATCTGTACAATATGCTCGATGGCGAACAGTATCCCTTGCTGGCTGATGGGCCTTACTCGTGGAACGATGAGCAGACCGAGATCACCTTCAAGCTCAAGGATGCCGCCATGTGGAGCGATGGCACCCCGGTGACCGCAGAGGATGTCGCCTATACCTGGGCAACCCACCTCAAGTACAATACCAATGCCGGCGGCGCCAACGCACCTTACATCGACACCATTGAAGCTGTGGATGACAAGACGGTTGTGGTCAAGGCTAAACTGAACGATGAGGGCAAAGCAGTCAATCCTCTGATCGTTAAGGCTTACTTGAGTGGCAACTACGTCATCCAGAAAGCCTGGACCCAGACGCTGGAAGAGCGTGTTGGTGAGGATCCTACCGAGTTCCTGGCGGATACCGCGGAGGACGTCGTCTGGTCCGGTCCCTACCACAAGTTCTTTGCTGATGATCAGAAAGTTGTCCTCGTTCGGGATGACAACTACTGGGGTCAGGATGCATCCATGTGGGGCAAGCTGCCGGTTCCCAAGTACCTGGCGCATACGATATTTAAAGACAACGCTGCCGGTTCGGTTGCTCTAGCAAAAGGCGAGGTAGATGTCAGCCAGCAGTTCAATTCCAATATTCAGCTTCTTTGGGAAAACTATGGGCTGCCCATCTCCACCTACTTGCCTGAGGCTCCCTACGGTATTGGCGCCAGCCTCCCGACCGCGTTTTACAACCTAGAATCCCCTGGTTTGGACCAGGTTGCAGTACGTAAGGCTATCGCTATGGCGGTTGACTATCCCACCATCATTGCCAATGCTATGACCAACCAATCAGCTACCTTCGACCAGGTGCCGCGCTCGCTCATGAACCCGACCCCCGGTGAGCAGGCTCTCTACGACCAGGAGGCCGTGGCTGATCTGCAGTGGGCTGGTAACGACATTGAAGGCGCCAAGGCTCTCCTGGATGAAGCGGGTATTGTCGATAGCGATGGCGACGGCTGGCGCGAGTACGATGGCCAGAACCTAAGCTATGTTGCCACCTGTCCCAACGGCTGGTCCGACTGGCAGGCTGCAATCGAAGTAGTAGCCGCTGCGGGTAAAGAGATCGGCATTGACATCACATCCAACTTCCCCGAATGGTCCGTGTATCAGACCGTTGTTACCAAATCGGATGCCCCTCTGCCCGAGGGCTATGACATCTTTATGATGTGGAGCAATGGCGCTGGCCCTACTGAGCCGTGGGGACGTATCCGCAATTTGCTCAGCTCTGAATATGTGGGTATGGCGGTTAACTGGAATGGCAACTGGGGTCAGTACAGCAATCCTGAAGTGGATGCCATGATCCAGGCGATTCCCAATGAATCCGACCCTGACGCGCTGAAGGATATCTACACTGAATTGGTCAGGGCTTACTTGACCGATGTTCCTTCCTTCACACTCATGTACCGTCCTGATCAGTTCCATGCTGTAAACGAAACGGTTTGGACCAACTTCCCACACCAGGATGACGGTACCGACCCACCCGTCCCGCCGATGGTTTGTACAAAAGGCTGGGGTATCGCTTGTCTCTATAACCTAGAGCTGGTTAACCCGTAAACAATAGCTCAATGAAAAACAGCCATGTTCTTGCAACCCCGGAACATGGCTGTTGACTATTATTGTTACGAGGAGGTGCTGGTTTGAAAGGATACGTGCGTTATTTCGGCGGGAAAATGCTTTGGTTCTTAGTCACGCTGGTATTTGCGTTCATCCTGAATTTCATCCTGCCCCGCTTGATGCCGGGTGATCCTATAGCAGGCATTGTCTCAAGGATTGCCCAAGGCATGACTGATGCGTCTGGGGTTCAAGCAACTTACGAGCATTACACACAGTTGTTTGGGCTAGACAAACCCATCTATCAACAGTTCTTGATATATGTGAATAATGTCCTTCACGGCGATTTTGGTTACTCAATCGCTCAATATCCCCGGCCGGTTGCGGATGTTATCGGATCAGCCATCTGGTGGACAGTTATTCTGCAGTTACCCGCCATCCTCGTCGGCTGGTTGATCGGTAATTTCCTCGGTGCATTGGCGGCATATCGCAAGTCGGGCTTCGATAAAGTCCTCATGCCGGTCAGCATCTTTGCTAGTAGCTTGCCGGCCTTTGGAATGGCTGTTATTCTGCTGGTTATATTTGCTGTCACACTGGAATGGTTCCCAACCTCTGGTGGATATGGATTTGACCTGATTCCCAACCGGAGTTGGGATTTTTTATGGTCAGTGATTGTTCACTACCAATTGCCATTCTGGTCGATCGTGTTGGTCCTCATTGGTGGTCAGGCGATTGGCATGCGCTCCATGGCAATCTACGAACTAAATGCGGATTATGTAAAATTCAGCCGCTACATGGGGATCAAAGACCGCAAGATCCTTCGCTACGTCTTTCGGAATGCCATGCTGCCGCAGATAACCGGTTTGGCACTGGCAATCGGCACTCTGGTCGGCGGCGCGCTGGTAGCAGAGATCATCTTCAGTTACCCAGGGCTTGGTTCAACCATCCTGACAGCGGTATTGGGAGGGGATTATCCGCTGATCTCTACGACCGCTTTGATCATCACTTTGATGGTACTGAGTGCGACACTCATTATCGAAATTCTCTATGGTTTTATCGACCCGCGCATAAGAGCAGCGCAGACGGAAGATTGAGGAGAGATACGTTATGAAACATACTCTTCGACAGGTTTTTCGCTCCGGTAAATTTGTGGTTGGCTTTGTAATTTTTGTAGGAATATTGTT
>JBFENN010000302.1:0-3714 GCA_041551115.1 Anaerolineales bacterium | reverse complement strand
GAAGAGCAATCGAGGGCTTTTATACTGCAACATGAGTTATTTCGCTCTGATCACACCGGGAACATCATCGATAAGAAAATGCTGATGCTCTCCTATCCGTCGCGCTGGAAATACGATATCTTACGCGGCCTGGATTATTTCCAATCTGCTGGAGTCAATTACGATCCACGAATGCAGGCTGCTCTGGATATACTGAAGAAGAAACGCCGCAAAGATAACAAATGGCCGGTCCAGGCAAAGCATCCCGGGCAGACCCATTTTGATATGGAGGTCACAGGCGGTCCAAGCCGCTGGAATACCTTGCGAGCACTAAGAGTACTGAAACACTTCGGTGATACAGTCTGAGAAGCACAAATTGGTTACACAGATTTGTGTGCTTTTTAGCCTGGCTTTCATAAACTGAACCGGTTATTTTTCAAGTGGGATGATGAATATAACTATCCAGATCAAGATTTAGCGATTTACAAGACGAGGAGAAAATGATGAAACGAACTTTAGGACGTTCAGGAATCGAAGTCAGCGCGCTTGGTATGGGCTGCTGGGCCATCGGTGGACCTTTTTGGACCGGTGATACCCCGATCGGCTGGGGCGAGGTGGATGACGATGAATCCATCCGCGCGATCCATAAAGCGCTTGATCTCGGGGTCACTTTGTTTGATACAGCCAATGTGTATGGAGCCGGGCACAGCGAGCGGGTCCTTGGGAGCGCTATTGAAGGGTGCCGCAATCAAGTAGTGATCGCAACAAAGTTCAATGCGCTTTTTGATGAAGAGACACGCCAAGTCACGAGCTGGTCGTCCACATCCCCGGAAAGCATCCGCAATGAGTGTGAAGCTTCTTTACGCCGCCTCAATACAGACTACATTGATTTGTACCAGTTCCACGATAACGGTTACCCAGCTGAAAAAGCTGCCCACGTACGGGATACGCTTGAAGGACTTGTCAAGGAAGGCAAGATCCGTTCATACGGCTGGAGCACGGACTTTCCTGAACGGGCGCAAGTGTTTGCCGAGGGCCCAAAATGCAGTGCGGTACAACTACAGCTCAATGTACTGGATGACAACCCAGAGATGATCGCACTGTGTGAAACAGAAAATCTAGCCGCCCTGAATCGTGGTCCGCTAGCAATGGGGCTCTTGACCGATAAATACACGACCGAGATCAAGATCGGGGCGGATGATGTGCGCGGTGAAAAAAGCCCAGAATGGATGAAGTATTTCAAAGACGGAAAACCTAACCCGGAGTGGGCTGCGAAGCGGAATGCCGTCCGTGATATCCTGACGAGCGAAGGACGTACGATCGCCCAGGGTGCGCTGGCATGGTTATGGGCACGCAGTGAAAAGACACTGCCCATCCCAGGTTTCCGCACGGTTGTACAAGTGCAGGAAAATGCTGGTGCCATGCAATTTGGCCCCCTGGCACCAGGGCATATGCAGGAAATCAATCAACTGCTTGGGCGAGAATAACAAGTTTGCCAGTAGATACAACCAACAACCTGTAAATACTGGCCATAAAACAACCGCAGGGGGAGGTAAAATGGCGCCTGATGGGGGGTGGTTCGTGACCCAGTGGCACAACTTGACACCTTCATTTTGATAACAACGCGGTATAATTACAGCATTGCGAGTTGCCCCCATTGCAACTCCCCCCGAATGCGGCTATTTTCCCTAGTTAAGGATTTCAGCCGCATTCCCTTTTAACGGGCAAACCCCAGAGCTTGATTAGGTATGACCGACGCACCCCTTTTATGTCTATACCTAGCTAGGAAAAATCGTAAATACCCACTATCAATAACATCACACTCAAATCTTCGCCGGCCCGAACATGGAGCAGATCCCCAACTACATCGTCAAGGCTGATAGCTGCTGCCTCGAATTATTACTTACTAAATGCTCGGATTGACGACGCCAGGATCATGAACGGAAAACCTAGCTTTTGGATAATTTCGACTTCGCATGCACAAGCCCCTGTTGACGTCGTAAAATAGATCGTTGAATCGAACAAAAATAGGCGATCGAATTAGGAGGAGCAATGGATAAACAATCATTGTCAAAGGCTGAAATAGAGCAGCTAGAACAGGAAATAAATGCAGCCATAGACACATTGATCAATGGGTGTGAAAAACTGGACATGGAAATGGCGTTCAGCATGTTTGCCAATTCAATAGACTTCCTGATGATGGGTACAGATGGTACACTGTGCAACTACGAGACATACCTGAAAAACAATATTGACTACCTATTGGGGTGCTCGAGCTTCAAGCTAACAACGTACAGAAGTGAAATCAGGATCCTCGATCCTGAGATTGCTATCTACTCATGGGCATATGGCGCAGAAGCGACTTTAAAGACGGGCGAGCAGGATATTATTGACAATGCAGGCGCGAGTTTTGTGTTCGAGAAGGCAAATGGTGCCTGGAAAGTGGTCTATTATCACGAGTCTTCAGCGCCGCCAAGGAGAATAATGCCGGTAAATTGAGACCAGCGGCAATCGACCAAATCGTCCACTTCGGATATATGTTCATCGCATCATTGGATGGACATACAGACGCCGAGTAGACAACCATCATGTGGAAAGATAACAAAAATGATTAGTCATGGATGGAAACAAGTGGTGACATCTACTTCGGGAATCCCGTAAAACAGGATATTGGTTAGTCCAAAGCCTGTATCGATGCCCTGGAATCGCTGCTAGTGCGTAAAATCAGTCGAGCAGTTCACTCCCCCAGCTCGGAAGTATCGCAGAAGGATAAAAACCTAAGAATACGATCATATGATTCCCTAAGGAGCAGATTCAGATGGGAGAACAGATATGAAAGCGACCAGAGTACTGTGAAGCTTAGCCATCATCGTCATTGGGGTGTTAGTCATTTCTCTAGCAGCGGCATTACTGGTGTACCCCGCTGAATATGTCTACCGTGTTCTTGTGTGGCAAGATTCTGATGCTTTTGATTGGCAGAAGTTCCCTGCGCATTCACTAGATGCTGCCTCTCCGGCGTATCAATTCGAAACCGCGCCAAATCCACGCGTAAAAGAACTTTTCGAACAATTGTCTGGTGCAGAGGATTGGGAGAGCTTTCTTGAAGAGCAAGAAACGCAAGCATTTCTCGTGATCCAAGATGGGAAGATCCTGTACGAGAGCTATTTCAATCATACACAACGCGATTCAATCGTCACTTCGTTCTCGTCTGCGAAATCTTTTATCTCCGCTCTGATCGGCATAGCCATTCAAGAGGGTTTTATCGCAAGTGCAGACGATCCAATCACAGATTATCTTCCAGAATTAGCTGAGCGTGACCCCCGCTTCAATGATATTACAATCCGTCATTTACTCTTGATGGCCTCTGGTCTGGAGTATAAAGAGTTCCGCCCTCTGCTCTTGAACGGAGACGATCCGTTAACGACATATTACCCAGACCAACGAAAAATCGCTCTTGAGAACACGCATATCATCGACCCACCGGGGCAGTACTTCCTCTACAACAAATACCACCCGCAATTGCTGGGTATGATCCTGGAACGTACGACCGGTATGCCAGTTACCAACTATCTGCAAACGAAAATCTGGGATTTGATCGGCATGGAGTTTGATGGATCATGGTCTACCGACAGCCAAGCCAGCGATTTTGAAAAGATGGAGACGGGAGTCAATGCCCGGGCAATCGATTTCGCCAAATTTGGCGTTCTTTTTCTGAACGATGGTCTTTGGGAAGGG
>JBFENN010000301.1:0-3729 GCA_041551115.1 Anaerolineales bacterium | reverse complement strand
CTGTGCGCGATATTGGCATCAACCGCTCAGTGATCGGGAGCACTTTTTTTGTGATCATTGGCTTACTAAGTGCGATTGGTACAGCGTTGGTTTATGGGATCGGCGGCTTCATGGTGATCAGGGGTGATTTCACGATTGGCACGATTGTTGCCTTTGGCGCCTACCTGACAAGCCTTTATACTTCCTTGCAGGGTTTGGCCAACGCACCAGTGGAGTTTGCCACATCGATGGTAAGTTTTGAACGCGTTTTCGAGCTGATTGATTTACCCCAGGATGTCGCCGAAACACCAGACGCTCAGGTGCTCGCAAATGTGTCTGGTGAACTTGTCTTTGATGATGTCACTTTCCTCTATACTGTTGATAGCGATGCATTACTTAGTGATGTGCGTCGTTATGGTCGGATGGAAAATGTTACTGCGGTGCTGTCCGATGTAGGAGTGGAGGCACCTGAAAGAAGTGCCAGGATGGGGGTTATAGGGGATGGTAAGAGTCAAGCGCGAGAAACCGCATTACAGGGGATCTCGTTCCGAGTGCAACCCGGACAGTTAATTGCCTTAGTCGGACCGAGCGGGGCAGGAAAAACTACACTAACTTATCTCATTCCTCGGCTCTATGACCCGAACGAGGGGCGTATCTTGTTGGATGGCGTTGATTTGCGAGATGCGACCCTGGCTTCGCTGGCGGATCAAATTGGCATGGTGACGCAAGAAACGCATCTTTTCCATGATACGATCCGCACCAACCTGCTGTACGCTCGATTAGATGCGACGCAAGATGAACTCATAGCAGCCGCCCAGGCAGCCAATATCCATGATTTTATCGCTGGTTTGCCGGATGGCTATGACACCATTGTTGGTGAACGCGGCTACCGATTAAGCGGTGGCGAGAAACAGCGCATCGCCCTCGCGCGTGTGATCCTAAAAGATCCGCGAGTACTGGTGCTTGACGAAGCGACCAGCCATTTGGACAGCGAATCAGAATTGCTGATCCAGGAGGCGCTCAAGCATGTCATGGCCGGGCGCACTAGCATTGTCATTGCGCACCGGTTAAGCACTATTCTGGCTGCCGACCAGATCTTAGTCATGGACCGTGGCCAAATCGTTGAGCGCGGTACGCATAGTGAGCTGCTAGAGACTGGCGGGGTCTACTATCACCTCTACCAGACGCAGTTCGAACGCCAGCTTGACCAAGCCTAAATGAAGGCGATTGATGATATGGAGAAGGATGAAGTGAGACTCATGATACGCCACATTCTCGTATCTCTACGATCACAGCATAACCAGTTATAGGGCACTAACACAAAGCTGGGGAAGCTTTGGACAGCCCGAGCACTTGCACTAATTCCCTTACATCAAATTGTCCTGGTGTCTTGACCTGGGGTGATAGTTATTCTAAACTTTCTGAGGGGAGTATCTAATGGCGAGGTTTGCTGTTAATTATGCATTGGCAAGCATTATTCTTTTTTGTATTGTCTTGATCGTTTATGAACGGGTCAGTGTAATTCGGGACCGGGTGGTTACCAAAGTGGAGTACCGAAAAGTATCTTGTGTGGTTGCCACCGTTTTAGGAATAGCATTCTGGATCATGGGTATAGTGTTGCTAATTCTCGCAACAAGAAATCGATGACCTTGGATGAAGCGCACCTTAAAATCAAGGTGATGTAAAAATTGGGCGATAATATTTATCGCCGAATAATCAACATTCAATAGGCTTTGAAGATTTTATGGGGAGATGTTTTAGAATAACAAGGGAGCGCGCAACAGTTTGGTTATCCACGCAGCAACTTACAAAGTCTCACTGCTGAGTAAATGACTACAATAACCAGGCTACGACGATCGATGAGCCGATCATGAACCAGAACAAGGCGATGATAAAGCAAAATCCGATCACCTTGGGTCCGGCTAATTGTTCTTCGGATAAGCGCTCTTCGTAGGTATTCATCACACACCTCCCTTTCTCCGGAGCAAGATACGTGCCGATTATGGCACGTACCCGAACGTAGCCCTATTCAGGTGATTCGGCAAGGTGTTTTGGATACCAGTTATGTGTGTAATGATTTGGTATGGAGCATAGACAGTCTGTTGATTAACCAAAACGACGCCGCAAATGGGTTTTGCGGCGCCTATGTTGAGGTTGAAGTTGTTAAGCTGGGGCGCTCTTGTGCCTAACAACCAATTAATATCTTATCAATATTAGCTGATGCTATCAATGGGAAGAGGGTACTATATGGATTATCTCGCGCCCAAATCTCTGCAGTAAGGATTATTACATTGCATCCCCAAATAGTAGTCATTTCTAATTCCACCCATTAGAAAAGATCCTCATCAGACATTGACGAAGCCGTGCCAAGTCATTCGATGCCCTGCAAAAGTGGCTTCTTTGGATAAGGGAGAAATCCCCTATAGGGTTTCGGTAAACTCTTCATGATAAAATTGCCGGAATATTTACGCAGTTGGAAATTTGTCTGATTTCTAATGACTTGGGAGTACTCTCGCAGACGCTAGACAGTGGTTGTAATAGTAAGTGATGAATGCAAAGCGATTGCTTGATAGCATTCGTTAGTTATTGGATTGTGTTTACCGGATCAGAATTCATCTGAATATCAACAAGCACACAGATTGGAGGCATTCTTGGGATCCAACGGGTTAACGCTGGAAGAGTATCAAGCGCTTGCTGCTCGAACTGCAGGGGCTGGCGGCCGTGGCGACCGCCGGCTAATGGTTTCTGCATTAGGGTTGGCAGGTGAGGCGGGAGAATTTGCCAATTTGGTCAAGAAATTTACTGCCCATGGGCATGTGGTCGATCAGTCAGCATTAGCAGATGAGCTGGGTGATGTCCTGTGGTATGTTGCCGAGGCAGCAACTAGCTGCGGGCTCAACTTGGGAGAGATTGCTGCCCAGAATGTCTCAAAGCTGAGTGAACGTTACCCAGAGGGATTTTCTGAAGAGCGTAGCCGGAACAGGACAGCCTGATCGATCAATATTGTGAATAAGTATATCGAATGTTAACAGCAGCAGACGGTGTCGGCTTGTTCAGCAACTACACCCTAAGAGGGATTAGGGCAACGAGGATATAGATTTTTTTGGTCGATTCCGGATGTCTCCTTGCACAACCCTGCTATGTCAACAAAAGTATTTTGGCATGGAATTAATTGACACTTTGCTGGCAATAGGCGACTTGTAGGATGTCTTCCGCGCGCCGTGAATTACTGGCTGGGATCAAAGCCGAGCTGCCAATCCTGCTTGGAGTGATCCCGTTTGGATTAATCTACGGCGTCTTAGCGTTGGATGCTGGTATCCCTGCAGCAGCTTCTCAGGCGATGTCAAGCATCATCTTTGCCGGTTCCGCACAGTTTATCTTCACCCAACTCTATGCTGGCGGCGCTCCAGCGTTGGTACTGATCGCTACCGGAGTGGTGGTCAACTTACGCCACGCCCTGTACAGCGCTTCAATTGCTCCGTACATGAAGCACCTGCCTGTACGCTGGAAATGGATCTTAGCTTACCTGCTGACTGACGAAGCTTATGCAGTAGCCCTTACCCATTACCGCATATCAGACAATTCAACAAATCAGGTTTCGTTAGATTATAAGCATTGGTTTACATTAGGGGCTGGACTGGCATTATGGACAGTTTGGCAGCTGAGCACAGCTGCTGGAATTTTTCTAGGTGCTCAAATCCCCACCAGCTGGTCACTTGATTTCGCAGTCGCATTGACATTTATCGCCCT
>JBFENN010000300.1:0-3752 GCA_041551115.1 Anaerolineales bacterium | reverse complement strand
TCCCCACAAGTGGTTATACACACCTCTCGAAGCGGGCTGCGTACTGGTACGGGACCCCAAAATGCTCATCTCGGCATTCAGCTACCACCCTGTGTACTACAAATTCGATGAAGGTATAGACGAACCGCCAATCAACTACTATGAATATGGTCCACAAAATTCGCGCGGCTTCAGGGCTCTGAAAGTCTGGCTCGCACTCCAGCAGGTCGGACGTCAAGGCTACGTCCAGATGATTAAAGAGGACTGCGACCTAGCGACAAAACTCTATAGTTTGGCGGATGAACATCCAGAGTTGGAAGCTATGACGGTCAATTTAAGCATAACTACCTTCCGCTATGTACCAAGCGATCTCGATCCAGGCACCCAAGCCGCAGCTGAATATCTAAATAAATTGAATTCAGAACTGCTCACACTCCTGCAGCGTGGTGGTGAAGTCTTCCTATCAAACGCATTGATCAATGATATGTACGTATTGCGATCATGTGTGGTCAACTTTCGCACTTCGCTTGCAGATATCCATGCTATCCCAGAAATCGTTACCCGTATTGGAGAGAAGCTTGACCGCCAACTGCGCCCACGTGAGTTAATGACAGTGGAGGCAGCTCAAGCATGACTATACCCACTAAACCGGGTCTGAGCAGTAGTAGTTCCCTGCTCACGGATATCGAGCTTGGTCTAATTCACTTAACAGTTACAAACCTGAACCGGTCAATTGAATTCTACTAGTACGCTTTAGGATCAACTATACTTCAGGTGGATGATTGTTCTGCTAGTTTGGGTACCGCTGACCAGGTCTTAGTCATTTGTTTGAGAACGCTGAAGCCCGGGAATACGCTAACCACACCGGGCTGTACCATTTTGCTCTGCGAATACCTACACGTAAGGTGTTCGCCAACATGCTCCAGTATCTTATTTGGCTATAGATCCCACTGCAGGGCTTTGCGGACCACTCGGTTAGTGAATCGGTTTACTTAGCGGACCCGATGGCAACGGTATCGAAGTCTACTGTGATCGCCCCCGTGATTTAAGGTACGATGCAGCCGGACAACTACAGATGGGCACTGAGTCGCTTGATGTTCAAGCTCTGCTGAATGAGTTGAACGGCTGCCCATCTTGGGATGGTATGCCTGTCGGCACGCTACTCGGTCACATCCACCTGCATATTGGTTATCTCGAACCAGCAGTTGATTTCTACCGGAACATCCTAGGGTTGAATTTGATGGCTTCCTTAGCTGATTCAGCCGCCTTTCTGTCGCTGATGCCTACCACCATCATGTGGGAATAAACACTTGGCATGGCAAGGGCGCCCAATCTCCCCGTATGGACGCAACCGATATGCGTTATTTCACCATCGAGCTCCCTAATGAAGCATCTCGGTTAGAACTGCTCGAATGTCTTGATCGATTTGGCATTGAACCTGTTCCGCATGATGATGGTTTCCTGATCGCCGATCGTTCCCATAACAAGATCCTCATTCGATAACGCTTTCCAACCAGCAGTTCATGCAAAAGTATATTTGCCTGACTAACACTTAAACAAAGAGATCCTTCTGAACTAACTTGCGCATATATGAGGTAGAACGGTGTAACTCAGTGCCCACCTATCATTGCGATAATACCTAACTCATGCAGTCCATCCAACATGAACTGAACCGCTAACGCTGCCAAAAGAACCCCAAAAATCGCTTCAGTTACGGCAAGTCGAGACGGGTCTAGATGTTTGGAAAGTTTGTCGATATTCATGAATACTAGCCAATCGATACCACCTACCAGCAAAACCAAGCCCACTAACAGAAGCAGATATACCAGCGAGTCAATCTCGCTGGATGAAATCACTAATGTGGCGATTCCGGCTGGATTGAGCAAATATGGCACTGCCAGCGGATACAAAGCCATCTTCATCAGGTCGCGACCTTCTGCCTTCTCATGATGGTCTTCTTTGCCAGGACTGATCAACATGTGCAAAGCCAGCAGAAGCAGCACAATCACACCAGCGATATTCGCCGCCCCAGGCGAGAAGTGCAGCAACCTCATTAAGAACCAGCCCAAAAAGACCAGCAGAAGCGCGGTGCTGACACCTGTTGTCACCATTTTCTTGGCAACCTTCCGCTGGACATCAGCCTCTAAGCCTCTCGTTAAATCCAAAAAGGGGACCAGGGCAATTTTTGGTCCCATTCCGATCAGCAGTAAGATAAATAAATCGAATATTATATAGAACTCAATTCCTGCTAAGTTCATCATTAATCTTCCTAGAAGACTGTTGTTGCCTGGCAAAATAGAAGCCACACTACTCCGCTGGGCTGGTATTGGGAATGATCAGTTCTCCAGCTCCACCACCAAATGTCAAGACAAATGTATCCCCATCCAACTCGCAACCGGCTACCTGAACAAGCTAACCGACATACAGATCGCAGGACAATGTGGGTGGCACCTCATCGTTGTGAATGGGCTAGGTAGCTTGGAATATATCATAGTCCTACCACTGGTCAATCAGGGCTGCGTTTCCCCAACTCGCCAGCCAAAGGCATCAACACTACCAAGCCAATAATGGCTATTACCATCACGTATGTAATCGCATTAGAGTCAAAATTCTGACCCGCTACGACCAACGCGGCGGAGATATTACGCTGAGCAGTTCCGAGACCCATCACATTTTTGATACCACGGTTTGAACCACCTAATAGATAACCAACGACTAGAGCTGCAACGATAAAAATCATGCCAGCTAATATTCCCAATGATCCTACTAATGCGATCATACTGCTGAAATTAAGCACCAGACCGAGCACCGTCAGAACCAGTAATGCGATGTTGGATGCCTGTCCAAAAGTCGGCTGAATCTTCGCAGCAGCCTCTTCGTAACGAGCATTGATAAGTAATCCAATTGCTAGAGGAATCAGCATCATCACGATCAAAGATTTGGCTATCTCCCAGGGGCTTACTTCGACTCCGCTTAGGAGCAAGGGCAGTACAAGAGGTAGGTAAATGATGGTTATCACCATCAGCAGTACCATCAAGCCCACAGAAAAAGCAACATTTCCTTTTGCCACTTCAGCAAGTTTTGGCAGGAAAGGCGCTCCGGCGGCGGTTGATAGCAGGATTAAGCCAATTCTCACCGACTCATCCAGGGGTATGATCATGGTTATGATGTATGCAATCGTAGGGACCAGAATGAAGTTTGCTAGTACTGCTAGAAGGACGAGTTTAGCATTCTTGAGGGGGGCAATCAACTGGTCCATTTTGAGGCTCAATCCCATACTCGACATACTACCAATAACAAAAACCAAGACAGACAACATTGCTAAAGTTTCCAAAATCTCAGTCATGTTCTACTATCCTCCATATGTGGGTTTGGGGCTAATAATTGGTGCGCAATCATGCGTAGCTGCAATTCTTCTCACATCGTAAGTTGGTGGTAGATCCCAGATAACTAATGGTTGCTATCGTATTATAAACGCAAGATTATACTGGTAGTAAAAATGCAGCAACTCAACAATAACAGAAAAGTACCTGTCCAAAAATCAGTCAGCACAGGTACCATTTTGGAATTAGTAAGAGCGTTTATTAATTGCTAACAGAAGGCCTACACATGTCCTTCGACTGCCAAATCAACGAACAAGCAGATCAACCGACTCCTTCAATCCGTACACATTCAGCTGTGAAGGACCTACCTGCCGCACTGAAGCGTGCATTGAGGGCGATCACTCTAAACCTGGAAGAACTCGGTAGATTTCCAAGCGGAGCACCATTCGC
>JBFENN010000299.1:0-3776 GCA_041551115.1 Anaerolineales bacterium | reverse complement strand
GTTGGTCAAGAGGGCAAACCCCACATTCAGCTCTGGGATGACAGCCAGTTCGGACGCAAACCCCACTGTGCCGCCGGGATGGTGGATCACGGTCAGTCCGTGGTAATCTTCGATCTCCCAGCCCAGACCGTAATCTAGATCGGTATCGTGGCGAACCTGAGGCTCCCATAAATATGCCAGGTTTTCGGTGGAAACAACACGCGTGCCATCGCCTGCGATACCCTGGTTGAGAAGCATGATGAGGTATTTGCTCAAATCTTCTGTCGTGGACCATAATGCCCCGGCTGGGGCGATCGGGGTGAAAATCCCTTCCACCTCGGGCGGAATCGCGTGGAATCCTGCCGCTCCTGTGTAATAAGGTGTCGCATAATTCCCACTCGCCACGGCCTGTTGAATGGAGAAGGTGGAAGCAGTCATTTCAAGCGGATCCAGGATCCGTTCCTGCATGATCTGTGTGTAGGTTTCGGCTAAATTGCCATATTCCCCACCCGCAGCCATTGCTGCCAGATAACCACCCGCAGACAACATCCGTTGGGAATAATTGAATGTATGTTCAAATCCTCCTTTGAGAGGAATGTTGGCGAGTGACTCGACGATATCCTCAGCAGACATTTCAGAATAGCGGACGGTGAATTCCTCCTTACGTTCAGGAACACCTGAGCACATGCATAAGGTATGCTCGAAAGTTATCTTCTCCGTGATCTCCGGATCGGACAATGCAAATGCCGGCAGCACCTTTGTGACAGGTGTATCCCAAGTTATGATCCCTTCGTCGACCAGTGATGCGACCATCACTGCAGTCATTGACTTGGTGGTTGACCCAATGCCCATCAGGGTGTCCGTTTGCAACGGTTCTTTGGTTTCCAGATCTTTTACGCCCATGGCATCGATATAGACACTCTGGTCGCCGTGAACAAGCACCATGCTCACTCCAGGAACATCATTCTTTTTCATTGTGTGTTTGACATACGTTTCCAGATCAGACACAAGCTCGGCCGGCAGGGGATCATCAACAGATACCGGTCCCGAAAACTCGCTGGTGTAGGTGCGAGTCGCGCTAAATACAACCAGCGCTATTGACAGCACTCCCACTATTCCTACAAGCCACAAGAGTTTCGTTTTCATTTTCTAGCGCCTCGATCCCTGTTCCCATGGGAACGGATCACCTGAATGACCTTTGAAAGGGAACCTCCAGTTAGCGTACCTTTCTTGCCTCGAGAGTAACACCCTCTACCACCCCTACAGCTCGGTCTACCTCGCCGCGGTCATTCCTGTAGAACGTAATCTCGAGATCAGATACTGGTAGGAAAAAATGGTCTTCCGAACTTGTGAATAGTTCATATTCCGGTTCATCGGGTAACTGGATAAAGATACGTGTGCCATCGACGCGGATTGTCACGCTATTGCCATCTGGAAGCTGATATCTACCGGCATATGAAGCCAGGTCCTCCGGAACATACTGCACCAGCGGGAATGGCATTCTGCTGAGGAGCAGGCGAGCAACATAATCCATATCAACCGCTGCATTCGTCAGCACCACGACGCCAAACTTGCGCTCCGGATCCCAGCCCAGAAAGGAATTGGAACCATTCGTGGCCCCGCTATGCCCGTGCAACCCGGTGTTTGCAGCCACCTGCCAGCCCAGCCCGATGCTACCCTGCCAGCTCCACCCGATCTTACCTTTTCCAACGGACGGGCGCTGAGGAGTGTTTGCCAGCTGCAGAGCGGGCTGCAGTTCCGTTTCGGTCAGCCCCATATTGGCTACCAGGAAGGTCAGTAGATCATTTGCTGTGGACCGGATCATGCCCGCCCCGGCCTGGGTGGTATTGTCCCAGAGGTGGGTCTGAGCGAGACTGGCGGTATGCGGTGCGGCCAAGCGAGAACGCATCTCTGCCGTCAACTGAACGCGAGTGCTTTCCATGCCCAGAGGGCGACAGATTCGTTCCAGCAGTAACGCTTCGTAATCCGCCTGGCCGACCCTCTGGACGAGCAGGTTTCCCAGCAGGCCCATGCCGTAATTGGCATATTCATAGCTACTGCCGGGTTCACGGGTCAGGCGATACCCGGAAAGGAAGGCATACATCTGTTCGAAGGTGATAATATGGTAAAGGTTTCCCGGCAGTCCGGAGGTGTGCGTAGCCAGGTCAAGCAGCGTGATGGATTTACCTTCATACTCTGGCGCTGTAACCCCTTCAGGGAGATACATCGAAATCGGATCATCCAGCTTGACCTCACCATTCAACACGGCTTGCGCCAGCAGGATCCCCGTGAACAGCTTGGTGATGGAACCGATCTCGTATACGGTATCACCATCCGGGACGCGCTCGTCGGTTGCGCTCAACCTGCCATAACCGACCACCCAACGTTCTAGTGGGTCGTCGGCGATCATCCCCACCACGATCCCGGGGACCCGCTTTTCCACATCCACGATCTGGACCAGCAACGCTTTCACTTCATCTGGGTCTGGCAGCCGGGAGGGTCTGGATGGCGGTATGGGCGGCTGAAAACTCGAACCTGTTACGCAGCCAGCCAGTAGCAAGCACAGCATGGCTGACAAAAACCATTTGACAAAAGATTTTCGAGTTGACATTGGTGACTCCTTACATAAATTGCGGAGCTCTTGCACAATTGACCTGGGCATCATGAATCGCGGCTTGGTTTATGAAATTCTTCGGTACGTAGATTCTCCCGGGTATGATGTCGTGATGCGGACATGAGGTGCCTTTCGGTCGGATGGAAATCATATATTCAATTTCCTGTCGATAACCATTGTCCCTGACCAGAAGATCAATACGTTGGCTATCAAGAGCAACACCGGTATAAATGGATTGACATGATAGGTCGTTGAACCTGACGGCATATCTACCAACGGCGGCAGAGCTGAGGCAAACAGATAACACAGCCCGGTAAACGCCCCAGCCCCCAGGGCGACAAATGCAGTCAGCCAGCCTGCGCTCAAGTCAAACAGACTCTTTGCCGCGGCGATCAGCAGGTAGGTCAGCAAAGGCACAATGGTGAAGATCAAAATCCAGGTTAAACCTTTCAGAATACCGATGTAAAGCACATCTGAGGTGGTCAACCAGGGCGTCCAACTGCCAATTTCACCGCTGGTGACACTGGAAATCAAGGTCCGATAAAATGGCAAGCGGAACGGAAGATCCAGAGCGGCCAACATTAAAAAGTCGAGAATGAACAGGCCAAGCCGCGAACCGATCACATTCTTTCCGTTCACCGGCAGAGAAAACAACAGGTAGGCATGGGGACTGTAAAAATCTCGGACAAAAATGATCAACTCAACCACAAGCAATGCTGCTACCGCCATTGGCAGTATTAAAAAAGTTCCCACATCTATTTTCACGCCCAAAACTTCATAGCTCCATAAGAACCAATCCAACAACTTATCCATCTGGGGAGTAGGGACGTATGTAATGCTGATCACAAGATATAACAGGTACAAAAGCACTATCCCTGCATAGACCTTCAAACGTTCTCTAATTCCGTAAAGTATCAGCTTAAGTGTCATGAAAAAATCTCCTTATAGATCCCTTCAATGGATCTCTTTTTATCCACTCGCAAGTCCTCTGGACTGCCGGACAGGATGATCTCACCTTCCTTCAAAAAGACCACCTCATCGAGCAGTTTCTCCACATCGGTTATCAGGTGCGTAGAAATTATCAAAGAACCTTCGGTATTGTAATTTTCCAAAATCGTATCAATGGCAACCATACGCGCAACCGGATCGATTCCCTCAAGAAGCTCGTCCATCAGATATAAGC
>JBFENN010000298.1:0-3784 GCA_041551115.1 Anaerolineales bacterium | reverse complement strand
GGGAGGCGATGAGTTCGTCGTCCTGCTCATCAATGCATCCGGAAATCTAGCTGAGCAGATTATTGTTCGTTTCCGGCAGTCAATAGAAAAATACAATCAAGAAGCCAAGCGGGGGTATGACATTTCGTTCGCCTATGGTATCGTCGAATACAATCCTGAAGAGCACGATACCATTGAAGCGTTGCTTGCAGATGGGGATTCTTTGATGTATGAACGCAAAATGTAGCCCGATGTTGAAGAAAGACTGGGGGTTTGATGCTCTTTTGAAGCGATTCTCGTCCTAATGCCTTGAACCGGGCTACCCGCGCTGATATTAAGTCCAGTCATGCCAATTTATCAACGATCTATCTACAGTCGACAACGATCTGGTTTGTAAAGCTTGGACTGATAGTAGAATTTGCTAATCGATTTCTTGGGCTTCACCGAAGCCCGCCATCATCCGCTGTCACATTTCAGCTGGATCACAGCCTGTTGCTCCCATCTGAGACATCATATTGCGCATCATCCCGGACATCATTTGGGTCATCATCTTGGGCATTGCCTTGGTGACGACCGCCACCAGTACTCCTCCACCGATCGCACCAATAGCAGCAGCGAACAGATAGTTACTGCGGTTTGCTTTTGAGATACTCATCCTATTTACCTCCTGCCACTTTGATTCTTTTATCAGGTTATCGCAGCAAGTTTTTGTATTACAACTCAGACGGCCATTTAACCCACAATAGAAGCACCAGAATCCCGATGTCAATCAGAACACCCGCTGCTAACCACGTGTGCCAGAATAGGATCAGCAGCAGCAGGGAAATACTGGCAGAGACAACTGCAACTGTCTGCCAAATAGCATCAAGACCAGGTACATCCAAGCCGCCCAGCCCAGCTAGGACAAAACCCAGTGTAGCCAGGGCAACCAGGATAATGCCGATCCACTGGACGGTCGAGGCACTCAAACCAAATCGAGACAGCAGCCAACTGCGATCCATCGCAGTGAAAAATGCCCCGGGTTTTGCATCCGGATCGTTAGGGATTGGGGCAGCTGCTAGACCAGCGTGGACCAATCCGTGGGCGATTAGAAAAATGGCAAATAAGATCTTCAGCATTAGGTTGCTCCAAACTAGTTTTGGTTGGCTGCCTCCACCCGCGCTTTGATGCCTTGGAGCAGCTTGCGCTCCATTATAAAGTTGATCGGATCCGTAAACCCGCGCCATCCGATGATATTACCCAGCGTTCTTTCGTAATCCTGGCGCCAGCGGGTAAGCAAACGGGTCGAATGATCATTTGCTGGTTCTAAAACGAATGCCCAGGTCGTCGGGGGATCATCACCCCATAGGATGATCGCCCGATCCTTTTCAACGGCTTTCACGATGAAATAGGGTTCCCGCCCTTCTGGCACGAGGCGCACTTTATCACCAACTTTAAGATCTTGGTATTCCGGGATGATCTGTTCAGCATTATGCATCTCGCAGCCAGCCAAGTTTTCTAACCGCAGATAGCTGTACAACCCACCCCGGCCCTGCCCCATTTGCACCAACCAAGGCCAAACCTTGGCTGCCGGCGCCTGAATGGTGATGGCACGCGTGGACTCAAGCACAGGGCTGGGAACAAACTCATCGCCGGGTAAGGACATACTCACTTCCCTCTTTACTGCACCCCATCTGCTGTACCATGAGCGGGATATTGGGCTGGTAATGATCGTGCCAGCGATCGCTAGCGCGCCAAGCCCTTCTTCGATGATGGTGGGATTGAAATTGCTGTCAGACATTGGGTTCTCCTCGTACCTCCTCCATGGAATTAATTAACAATTGAAAGCTGACCGGGGCGAAGGTCGTCGATTATGGTGATCGCAAGAAATCACCCATAATTGTAGATCAATTCGTCCAAGATGACGATCTCTCGGTTCAGCGAAATTCTGCAAATTCTCGCTCAAAATCAGCTCAATGTCAGTTCAACGATGGCCATTACGATAGTGATGCCTGCTGCCGAACCCCACAGGATCAGGAAGATGTTAGCCACTTTCAGGGCATTTGACTGCCCGATCCGAATGCCCTGGCGGTTCATCAACCTGCGTACCACAATCCCCCGGCCAGCGAAGTATAGATACATGCCGCCACCAACCAAGCCAAAATACACCCACACGGGGTTGTTGAGCATGAGCAGAACGCCTGCCACCGGCAGGATCCATAAAATGGCCGTATCCCAGAACGCTTCACCACGCACATCCGCATAGAACGTTGGGTCTACATCAGTTTCCGGTTCGGTAAGTCCCAGCTCAACAGCCTTATTCGGCCAAAATGCTGAAATGACTTGTCCAAAATAACCGCTTGCAGAAAGGAAAAATAGGATGACTCCCCAGATGATGTTCATAGTTTCACACCTCCTGCTTGACAGCTAAAAGTAAACCGCATCAAAGTGGATGACTTTCTTCCGGAAACACACCAGCCCAACAAGTATCCCAACCGGAAAGGTGATCCACCAATTCAGATTGAGAACCGGTTTCTGGAAGCGTAGGCTGGTCGCTGTAGTCATGATATTTGCCCAGACAAACCAAAAACTAACTTGACCCATTAAGCAATACCTTCAGCGAAGCGCTATGAATACGAGCAGAATACCGATGATTCCAGAAGGACAGGCTAGGAATACTTTGTCGAAAGCCATACTCAGCAAAGCCCAGCTTGCGTCCATCCTGAAGCGATAATACCTGATTGGTCTTATTCTTGTTCATAGTTGACCATCAATAATCATATTATTGTAAAGATACCCAAAGTATTGTATACCAAGTTCTTGTGCCCTACACTTGAATCCATATGATTGATAAACAAAGTTGCTATTGTGCAGGGTAAGGTGAGTTATTTGTCCGATGAATGATCGTAAGAATATGGCAGCTTTCTCGGATAGCTTTATTTGGATATATTCTTGATGACCGCCTGTAAATGAATTTACCCAACCCGATGATAGTAGACCAGTGAAGCCAATTTCCACGTTGATTTCCCAATAGTTCTGAGTTAAGTATATTTTACAACTCATTCGCAAGCCAATTCAGGGTGTTGAAAAAGTAATGGCTCTTGATGGGATAAGCCGAGAAATCAGAATTTGAATACAAAAACGAAGCTTTTCCAAGCAGTGTTTGATCAGCCTTTTCAGGTTTTGTCCCGCTGCGATTATCATTCCTTCGATATTTACCTTCTGCAAACCTCTCAAACGGAAACGCCTTAAGCGATGAAAATCTTTGGCTTCACCAAACAACGGCTCAACCCACACGCTTCGCTTTCGAGATGCTTTTTTGTATGCATCCGTTTGATGATAGGCTTTCACCTTTTCAATGAAATCTTGATGGAAAGAACGGAAGATGTGGCGACCACTTTTGCTGCCGGTACACTGATCTTTGACCGGACAAGCATCACAGATTTTCGCATCAGCTCGATAGACAAACTTCTCTTCAGATTTACGCCGTGACCATAAAGGTAATATCTGCTTCTGGGGACAAATATATTGATCATTCTCAGCATCATATTGAAACAGTTCTGGGGAATAGTAATCATTTCGCTGGGTTAGATCAGGGATGGGAAGATAAGCTTTGATCCCACGGTTTTCCAGCCCAACAATATTAGGCTCAGTACCATACTTGGCATCACCGACAGCAATCTTTGGCTTCAACTCCCACCGAGAACACGTCCAATCCAGCATATCCAGTAAAGGGGTGTTGTCCATAATTGAAGCGGGAGCAACCAATGCAGAAAGAATGATTCGAGATTTACCCTCATCTACGATGTAATGATCTCGATAGCCT
>JBFENN010000297.1:0-3812 GCA_041551115.1 Anaerolineales bacterium | reverse complement strand
GACGCTATCCTTCTCTCTGACTCCCCCGGCTGAACCTAAAGCCGGTGCGGGAAGGGCTGCAGTAACTACACCTGAATGATCAACATAACCGACGGGAAGGGGATTGTCTTCTAGCGAATCCAGAATCACTCCCAATCCGATACTGAAGGTGATGAAGGCGGGAACACTGAAGAGTATCAAAATGAAGCTTTTTTTAAAGACGCTACGCCGGTATTCGTATTGGGCTACCCGCCAGAAGTACCTCATACCTTTTCTCTCCCCCGCTCAACTACCTGAATAAAGATTTCATCCAATGAGGGGATGGCGATCTCGAACTTTTCCAGGATTACGTTCTGGGCAGTCAAGGTGCTCAGCAGCTCCTGGGGGGTTGTATGCGCAGCTAAAGTCAGTTTAAGAGCACTGTTGTGGGTGGTAACCTGCTTGATACACGGTAACTCAGGCAACTCTCCAGCGGTCCGGACCAGTACCGCATGGCCGGAAAACTGGCGGCGGATATCGTTCAAACCGCCATAAAGGACATCTCTACCGGCATCGATCAGCAAGATACGGTCACAAAGCTGCTCAACCTGGTGCATCTGGTGGGTTGACATGATGATGGTGACACCCTGCTGGCGCAGGTCACGCATTAAATCCTTGACCAACTGGACGTTGAGCGGGTCCAGGGCGGTGAAGGGTTCATCGATGACGACTAGTTCCGGCTGGTGGAGCAAGGTCGTAATGATCTGGGCTTTCTGCTGCATACCCTTGCTGAGCTCTTTTACCTTCTTATTTTTGTGTTCCGCCAAGTCAAAGCATTCCAGATAATCAGCAAGTCGTTGGCGAGCCACCCCGTCCGGCACATCCTTGAGCGAAGCAAGATAGAGCAGGCAGCGCTCAAGGGAAACATCCTGGTAAAGGCCGCGTTCTTCGGGCATGTAGCCTATGCTGGATTTCTTATCATCGCTCATCGGACCACCCAGAATGGCCACTGTGCCGCGGTCAGGCTTGAAGATATCCAGCATCATGCGGATAGCAGTAGTCTTGCCGGCTCCATTAGGACCCAGCAGTGCGAATATCTCGCCGCGGGCTACTGCAAAGGAAACGTCAACAACTGCCTGGGTGTCGCCGAACGATTTGGCGATATGAGATACTTCAATGGGGTTCATGGTCAGATAACTTTTTCAACGATGAGCAGGAAATCTACCTTGGCATGCCAGGTAAATGGAACAGGGGCGACGTTGGGGATAATGGAGACGATTTCCCCCCGCAAGCTGTTCAGGAACTGTTCAAGCTTGCTCTGGTCGGCGGTCATTTTCAGATCAAATCGGTGGACACGGTACTTCATTTTCTCCCTCCAGACAACTGCATTAATACATCGATCAATCTTGCCGGTGCATGTTCCCTATAACTATAGCGAACCACGGATGAGAAGACATCCCTAAGATGGGTGAATAGGGTGGGGGATTACGACTTACCAGGCTGAAGCCTGCTAAGTCGTAATAAGTATAGCTCCGAAGGTAACAGCTTTGGAGCTAAATTTCCACGGTGGAATAGAACGGAAGATAGGTGCAATCCACCAATTTCCAGATAATTGCATTGTGGAATCATTGAGAAAAAGTGTACCTTTCACAAAACTCCACGGTGAATGTGAGCTATCAAACCAGCCGCCCACTGCGATTATGTCCATATATTGTACATATATTAATCTAATTCTCATCAAAATACCTTGACAATATATGTGCATATGGTATTATGTGGTTATTACAGTATTACTAAATATTCTAAACACAAGGAGCTTTAATCATGAATAAAAACATTTCCCGTATCCTAGTTGTTGTAGCCCTGGTAGCCGTTATGGCTGGCGCATTCGCCTTCGTAGTACCCCAGGCAAAGGCTGCCGAAGGTACATTCAATATTTCTGTTTACCACGGAATCAATGGCCGCTCGCTCGGTCTTGACAAAGAACTTCCCGTGATTGCTTCGGTATATAAGGACAGCGAATTTGTTACAAATATTAATCTAAAGTTCAAAGAGCGCTTCACAGCTGATTTGGAACCCGGATCTTACAAGATCATGGTCGAGGCAGTAGGCGTTGGTCCGATCGACAGCATGACCCTTGGTCCAGTGGAAATTCCTGCTGATGTAGATGTCCGCATACAAGCTAAGCTCAGCGGAGAGAAGACCCCAATCCTCAAAGCCCGAGTCAAATAACGGCAAAAGAAATTTAGTAGTAGACATATCTTATTAGCACTCAACAATTGAATACTGTTCCAACAAACGCCTGGGCAATCACCCGGGCGTTTGCTCACTTATTCATGCTGCATGTTGATAGGAAAGGTCAGAAAAATAATTAACCCTAGGTGAAGTTGCCATACTTACGCATTGTTGGGGAGTGTTCCTCTTTCAAAACTCCACATTCATAGACAAGCTATACAGGAATAAGCAGCAGCATAGGGAGGGGCGGTTACAGACAATTGCCCATCGATTAGGTCCTGGGGGAATTTTGAGTAATAAATTATTTTTAGATGCTTCGTCTGAATTATTGGCTGAGAGATGGGAAGTAGAGTAGTAGACAGATGACATTACTAGAACAATTGTACTATATTAATTGGGTTTTGGGAAGTGTTCTAGAGGATAAATTTCGGATTTAGTATTTTGCCCCTCACGAAAACTTTGCTTTCTCCACCAGCGCGGTAAAGCAACTCCGCCCCACTATCACAGATACCTGGCATCAGGCAGAAAACTGATCCCGTAAGAAAACGTTGCCAACGAGAACCGGATTTATCTCAGGGTAAAAGCGAAATCCATTTGTTAGGAAGCTTTATCACATACATATCCACCTGCTCGCTACCGGACCGCCCCCAATTGCTGGTAAACACGATCTGTGTAAAATCCCGATTTACGCTGGCATGCGGTTCGGCCCAATAATCATGTTCTATGCTTTCATCATAGATGGAATGAGTATGTGCCAGTCTTATAACGCGCCCAGCTTCCAGAAGTTCCAATGCAAAGATCTGATCGTCCATCCAGGTAGAAGAAGGATGGGTACCATTGGAGGTCGAGACAAGCACCCACCCAGGCACAGAAAACGCTTGACCTGAAAAGTGAAAACCTAACGCTGAATGACTGAAGTCAATTGGCCAAAGAGTGGTGATCTCTCCATCTGATAGGTCCAGCATGCTGATAAAATCCGTATCAATGTCTTGATAGACGAGAACTTCCTGCCCGTCAGCATCCAAAGCCAGATCTGAGTGACCAATTATCCGCAGCAACCCGCGGCCGTCCGCCAGATCGCGATCGTAGACCATCAATCCGCAGGGGTTATCATCGTACCCTAATTGCCCATTCTCACAATCATGATCATAATAAGCAAGATAGTAATTACCGAGAGGGCTGATGGTGACCGAATCGATCTCCGACGGGAGCGTTTCCCGCATCGCAACGACCTTGTCCGCCTCCATATCATAGATCAACAGGGCGATGGTCATCCATTCCTGGTCTTCAGCCATCAGTCCCCAATAGCGACCGTCGATGGATGGACTGCCTTCGTACCGCATCCATACCGCTGATAGACTCTGCCTGGGAATATCATCAGAAAACTCATGCACAACATGCAGCAGCCCAGCAGACACCCGATATGACATCAGCCGGGTACCTTCGGTAAAGTAGAGTAGATCCGGGTCCTCAGCATCCCAGCGTGGTTCATGCCAAATTGGGAGCTGACCGATAGGCTGCAAGCTTAGAGCGTCGTAAAGGTACCAATTCCCTTCGGTAGTGAATACAAGAAGCCGACTTTCATCAGCGTTAAACGATTGGACGCGGGAATACTCATT
>JBFENN010000296.1:0-3841 GCA_041551115.1 Anaerolineales bacterium | reverse complement strand
TGTTGTCCGTGTTTTCGTTGATTGCTGCCGGGAAGGCAACAATGTCGGAGCACCGGCTGGGGGCATATCGATTTCATACCTGAAAAATGTGCTGGATTTCCTGAACTTAGCCAAAGAAAATTCGATCTATGTGCTGCTGGTATTGGACCTGACTCCTGCGCAGGGCGGCTATGATGATATGTGGCAGCGTTGCTGTACTACCTTCGACGGTGAGAATCTGCGCTATCTGACGAGCAATGGTCACAACGGTGAGCACAGGTTTAACCAAGATTTCATCCGCGCCTTGATAGATCATGGTGCACCTATGGATGCCGTTTTTGCATACGATTTGACGAACGAAGTCCACTTCAGTGTGGACAAACCACCCTTAAGCTTCAATTCGGGTCAGGTGACCACCGCTAATTTCAAAACGTACGACATGGGGGTTCCAGCCGATAAGCAGCTCATGATGGATGAAAATTTAGTCTACTGGATCGACCAGCAGCGAGCTACGATTCTCAAAGTTGCACCCAGCGCATTAGTCACAGTCAGCTTCCCAGCGATGAACACTGGTCAGACAACTGTCAATCCAAGCTTCGCGTTGTGGAGTTCAAGCGCCGATTTTGTTGACCTGCACACTTACCTCGGCTGGGGGCTCGGGCTTGATGATTACATGGGACTATTCGGTATGGATAAGCTGCCTGATAAGCCAGTCATCTTAGGCGAGTTCGGAGCTGCCAAGCGCAGCTACCCATTCGCTGCGGTGGCGGCGGATGCTCTTCAAGCCTGGCAGGTTGCTTCATGTGAGTACGGGTTTGATGGTTGGTTGCTGTGGACATGGGATACCGCTGAACAAGTGGATTTATGGAATGCAGTCAGTGAAAACGGTGAGATCAGCGCTGCGCTGTCACCACGCGATCACCCCGACCCATGCAGGTGAGATAGGATGACCGCTGCATGGGCGCTGTCTATGATCTTCTGGGTCAACCCATGCCCAGGAGTGTTATTTCTAATTAACGGATTCCAAGGCGATCGCACTGTCCTTAGGATAGCTGCCCTGCTATGGAGTTCACCTGCTTTCCTCTTCATGCAGAGGTAACGCCATCAAAGCCGCTGAGCTTTATAATTGAACTCCATCATTCATGCAGCTATCCAGCATTGATGCATCTTCCCAGGTATTCATTGCCTTATCATGGCAAAATTCTCCGCTCCCAAAACCCTATGTCTGTATCCAGAGGAATACTTTGACAATGCAGGCTGCAAGCTGCGAGACACAATTCCACGCACTGGATTTTTTACATATGGATTCCCTTCCATATTGAACCAACATGGCTGCCTTCTCGTTAATATCATAGCACTCGTCTGAATGAACTTGATCCATCCATTACGAGATGAATGATGAAAAGAAACATTGCGCTCATCCTGATTTCCACTATCTTTCTAACAATCACCGGATGCCAAGCATCTACCCTAGAACCAGACATTCTGGTGCCAGCTGCCAGCACCAACCCACCTCCCACGCAAATGCTTCCTGCGACTGGCATTTCCATAACGCCTCTGGTACTGAGTCCCTCACCAACCATCCAAATACTCCCTAGCTCAACACCCTTATCACCAACTTCGACCCCTCTGCCCGCCACTGACACCGTCTGTGCAGCTGGATGCGATTACACATCTATCCAAGCCGCTCTGGATGATCCAAGCCTTCCTATGGACGCGGTTATTGAAATCCGCGCTGGCATCCACACTGAAGCAGGCATTGTCGTAGATCAGAACATCACAATCCGGGGTTTCGGACCAGATCAGACCATAATCCAAGCCGCTGAACGGCAGGAAGACGCTCCCGAGCGCATCTTCCTCATCGGAGATGACGCGGTTGTCAATATTGAAGGACTTACCCTGCGCCATGGAACTCCCAGTGATGACAAGGAATGCGGTGGGGCGATTATGAACTTGGGCAGCTTGGTTCTCGCGCGCGTCGTTGTGCGCAATAACACTGCCAATGCCGGCGGTGGCATCTGTAACCGGGGTGATTTGACCCTTATCGACAGCAGCGTCAGCTACAATATCGCCAATGGGGAAGGTCCCGAGGGCTTTACATGCGGTGCGGGCGGCGGGATCAAATGCGAGCGCGGCACCCTGACTTTAATCAACAGCCTCGTCAACGGCAACGAATCTATGGATGCCGATCCCTTTAGGGAGGTCGGTGTCGGTGGCGGTGTGCATGTCGCCTGTAGTTGCTCCGCTGCTTTCACCAACAGCACCATCAGTGGTAACAAATCCGTTCAGCTCGGGGGTGGCATCTTCGTCCACGGCGAGCTCACGCTAGTTAATTGCACCATCACCGATAACATAACCAATGGGGAAGCTGGCGGTGTTTATGTCCGCGGGCACATGGATTTCATCAACACCATCATCGCCGATAACAGCGGGAAAGGCGGCAGCTGCATCGTCGGAGGTCCCGGTGGGTATAAAGGTGAAGGTTCGATCGGTGAGAACAGCAACAACCTGGTGCGGGGCGGTAACTGCAACCCTACCTATACGGATAAACCCATCTTGGGCCCATTAGCCGATAATGGTGGTGCAACCATGACTCACGCCCTGCTGCCCGGTAGTCCAGCTATCGATGCTGTTCCCTCCGCCAGCTGCAAGCTGTCGACAGATCAGCGCGGCGCACCTCGTCCCTCTATTTTATTCTCTGCCAAGACAGCCTGCGATATCGGCGCCTTTGAAGTGCAAGCAGAATAGCCGCTGCCCTCATAATCCCGCCCATCCTTCATTGACTCAAATGCAAAATATTTCTATACTGTGTATGAGGATACTTGATCAAACCGTTCTCAGCACTAGGTGACTGTCATCTCACCATAACACATAGTGATTGCCAGTGCTTCAGCCCCTGAGATAAAAGGCAATCCAATCTACCAAAATGATTTCGGGATTGTTACAATGCAACATTCAATTGGCTATGTAGAAATTCGTAGGAGGTACGGATGAGTGAAGATGTGTACCAACGACTAGCAAAGCACCTGGACAAAATGCCGGGTGGTTTTCCGGCGACCGAAGATGGTCTTGAGATCCGTATCTTGAAGCGCCTATTTACACCCGAGCAGGCTGAACTCGCAACCCACCTTGTACTCCTTCCGGAACCAGCGCCAGTAGTGGCACGTCGAGCCGGTCTCAGTCTGTCCGAAACACAGCAGATGCTTACTGAGATGGCCGACCGGGGATTAATCTATGATTATCATACTCCTGGAAAAGAACCCCTATATATGGGCTACCATTTCATCGTTGGTATCTGGGAGTTCCAAGTCAACCGTCTGGATCTTAAATTGATAGCCGATGTGGATGAATATATGGAGCGTGATTTATTTAATCCCCAAATCTGGAAAGCGAACCCTCAGCTTAGGACAATTCCGGTTTTCGAGAGCATCCCCAACCCAGCCGAAGTTTTGCCTTACGAACACGCCGAAGAAATCATCAACTCCCACACGAAATTCGCCGTTGCCGACTGTATCTGTCGGAAGGAGAAAAACTTGACCGGCGAGAGCTGCGATAAGCCTCTTGAGACCTGCCTCATTATGGGAGGTGGAGCGGATTACTACCGGCGCCATGGTATCGGTAGAGAGATAAGCAAAGCAGATGCCTTTGAGATCCTCGCGCTCGCCAATGAACACGCGCTCGTCCTGCAGCCTGCGAACACAAAGGATGCCGGCAACATTTGCTTTTGCTGCGGAGATTGCTGCGGGGTACTCCGCAATGTCAAGCAGTATCCACAGCCCGGTACGCTTATCTCCAGCCCATACTTGGCGGTAGTCGATAGCGAGGTGTGCTCAGCGTGTGAAACGTGCTTAGACCGCTGCCA
>JBFENN010000295.1:0-3860 GCA_041551115.1 Anaerolineales bacterium | reverse complement strand
TTTTACATCTGCTTCCCACCCTGAAGGATTCCGCCCTGGCGATATGGTCATTCTTAATGATCCCTATCGTGGCGGGACACACTTGCCGGACATCACCCTCATCGCACCAGTGTTTCTGCTGCCAACTGGAGGAGATGAAAATCTCATGGGATATGTCGCCAGCCGTGCCCACCATGCTGATGTAGGCGGCATTTCGCCAGGCTCAATGTCCATTGCACGGGAGATACTCCAAGAAGGGATTGTTATCCCGCCTATAAAGCTGTTTGATGGTGGGCAAATTAACCAATCTGTACTCGACTTGATCCTTTCGAATGTGCGCACGCCTCAAGAGCGTCTGGGCGATTTATGGGCGCAGGTTGCCGCTAACCAAAGGGGCGTTACCCGTTTCTTAGAGATAATCAATCGCTACGGTGTTCATGAAGCTCGCTTGTATATGCAATTATTACTGGCATACTCCGAGAGGATGACCCGTCGTCTATTGGAGGCTATCCCAGATGGTGAATATCTATTCGAAGATTATTTGGACGACGATGGGATAAATTTGGAGCCAGTGCCAATTCGTGTGAAAATCACCGTCTCTGGCGACGAAGCGATCTTTGATTTTTCAGGGTCTGGAAAACAGGTTCAGGGCAGCCTCAACGCAGTCTATGCAATCACTTTATCGGCTGTCAATTATGTAGTGCGCTGTTTGGTTGGTTTAGATGTGCCCAATAACGGTGGTTGCCTTGCCCCTGTAAAGTTGATTGCCCCTAGAGGGACAGTGGTGAATGCAGAACATCCTGCTCCAGTGGCAGGAGGAAACGTAGAAACCTCTCAGCGCATCGTCGATGTACTCCTGGGGGCGCTGGCATTGGCTTGCCCTGGACGTGTTCCAGCTGCCAGCCAGGGCACAATGAATAACATCACCATTGGGGGGTGGGATCCAGACCAGAATAATCTATTTACTTATTACGAGACGGTTGGAGGAGGCATGGGGGCGCGCCCGACCAGCGATGGTCCCACCGCGATGCATAGTCACATGACGAACACGCTTAATACCCCGATTGAAGCCTTGGAATATGCCTACCCACTACAAGTTGTTCGCTACGAAATCAGGAGAGGATCGGGGGGTCAAGGTGAATTTAATGGCGGCGATGGTATTTGTAGGGATATCAAACTGCTGGCAGACGCCCAGGTTAGTCTAATTAGCGAGCGCAGGCACATCCCTCCCTATGGTCTTGCTGGGGGGCAACCAGGGTTGCGCGGAGAGAATGTCTTGATTAAGGGGATTGAAGAATATCAGCTACCAGGGAAAGGGACATTTGATTTGAAAGACGGGGATATTTTGAGTATCCGCACGCCAGGCGGTGGAGGCTACGGTGATGTCGAGCCCTTAGCGTAACTTCTGCCACGCACCAACCCAGGGCTTGCCCATGCGATGGCGAGGAGAAACCTGTACATCTATCAATTTTTGACGAATCTGGTAGACAATCTTTTCAGCACTTGCCCAATCATCTTGCAATAATGCTTTTCGCAAACTCTCTGCCAACTGTTTTGCCCAGAGCCATTCCAAACGAAAACGGTCTGCCTTCACCCAATAACCGCGTTTTTCCCATGCCAAAACCGATTGGTCGATAGTGTTAGAGATGGCTTCAAGGGAAAGTATGACAAAGGCGAGCATGTCGCGCGCCTCCCCCCTAGGATAGCTCTTCTCAGAATATTCATTTAGAGCCAAGACAACTGCCTTGGACACCCTATTGCGAAGCGAACCGACATTATCTGGGTTGATTATACGTCCCAAGTGTTTCTCCTCGATATAAATAGTTCTCCAAGTTGATTATTTGACAGTCCTCTGAGAAAATTAAACCCTTTCCAAGGTACAATTAGTTACTCATTATAGCACCTTGAGCGTTCGATATTTTATAAACCAATTATTGACGATGAAACCTGCTGAGGATATAATCCCCGAGCAAATAATCTCAGACAATGTCGTTGGGGAAGTGCTGGAATTGGCAGACAGGCTTGACTTAGGATCAAGTGCCGCAAGGCGTGAGGGTTCAAGTCCCTCCTTCCCCACTTATCGCCAATGGAGAGCCCGCTTTTAAAATACGAAGGCGGGCTTCTTCATATATTTTTCTAACAACTACTAAATGTTTCGCATGATATAATCCTGCCGTCTTTAGCGTTTACTGAAAGGAATTTCAACTTGAAAATTGATATCCAACCTCGTGAAGATCATCAGGTCATATTGACTGTAGAAGTCGAGCCCCAAATGTTAGAGGATGCCAAGGCGCGAGCTGCCCGCCACATCTCTAAGCACACGAAAATCCCTGGTTTCCGCCCTGGCAAAGCCCCTCTTGCCGTAGTTCAAAGGACTGTCGGTGCAGAGGCTATTTTAGAGGAAGCCGTTGAATTATTAATTAATGATGTCTATCCGAAAGCCCTCGATGAGAGTGGTATTGAACCATATGGACCTGGCTCGTTGGAAAATGTCAAGAGCATGACCCCACCAGTATTTGAATTTATTGTGCCTTTAAGAGCAGAGGTCGAGCTGGGCGATTATCAGTCCATTCGGTTGCCGTATGAGTTGAGTGATATCCGTGACGAGGAAGTGGAGAATGTAATATCCGGTTTGCTCGAACAGCAAGCTGTTGTTGAACCAGTCGAGAGAAAGGCACAAGAAGGAGATCTTATATATCTTCACCTTGATGCCCATCGTAAGCAACCAAAGGAAGGCGAGTCACAAACTATCATTGATAATAGAGCTATCCCAGTCGTGGTTCTAAAAGAAGATGACGATAGCAGTAATGATTGGCCATTTCCTGGTTTCTCCCGCAAATTGATCGATTTATCTTCTGGCGAGGAGGTCAGCTTTGAGTATGACTTCCCTGAAGATGCTGCCAATGAATCGTTGCAAGGTGTTAAAGCCGATTTCCATGTGTCTGTCGATGCGGTAAACTCGAGAACTTTACCTGAACTAAACGATGAATTTGCTCAATCGGTGGGCGATTTTCCCACTTTAGATTCTCTGCGTTCCCAGATTCGCAAGAATCTTGAAGAACAGAACCTTGAGATGTATCATGAGACCTATGATGAGGATCTGCTCGAAATGGCGCATTCCTATGACGGCGAAGGGTTCTATGTTCTTCCATCTGGCGAATCGGAGAAGCAGCTTCTGGAGTTCCATGAAGTGCAGAAAATGATCCGCATGATCGAGGATTGCAAAGATAGAATAGACATCGCCATTATCGATGCGCCTCCGCTGATGTTCTCGGATGCGCTTATGATTGCATCTGAAGTCGATGGCGTGCTGGCAGTCATCCGCTCAGGGAAAACTACGCAAGCCGCTGCGCAAAGAATGATTCAGCGGCTGAAATCCGCCGAGGCAAACTTGCTGGGCATCGTGTTGAACTTTGTCTCAAACCGACATCTTCGAACTCTGGATGGCTATGGCTATCATTCCAAATACTATTACGCAGGCAGGCGGAAAGGGAAATAATCAATTATGGGAATGGGCTTGGCATGATGGGATTTGTGTGGAAGACAATGTGGCCTGATTAAGATCCATCGTCTCTCTGCGCAGAATCTTGAATCTGTAGAAGGGAATTCGCAGCGCCTGGTTGGTAAAACCAGGCGCTATTCGTTTTTCTGGGCTGTGTTTCTGTGTCTGTGATCATCCTCCATGTTGCATGTGTGGATGATTTCTCTCCCGTTCAACCACCATCGTGATTCTGTTCATCATGCCGATGGAAAAAGTTGTTCAATAGTGCCCGGAGCACTTACCGAATGGCAGAAAAGCGCTTGAGGATCAAAGTGTCCAGGCCCAGTGCGATCAATAAGGAAAGATTGGGAATAGCGGGAAGGCAGAAGCGCACGCCGCC
>JBFENN010000294.1:0-3879 GCA_041551115.1 Anaerolineales bacterium | reverse complement strand
CGTTCTCGTCTGCGAAATCTTTTGTCTCCGCTCTGATCGGTATAGCCATTCAAGAGGGTTACATCGCAAGTGCAGACGATCCAATCACAGATTATCTTCCAGAATTAGCTGAGCGTGACCTTCGCTTCAATGACATAACAATCCGTCATTTACTCTTGATGGCCTCTGGTCTGGAGTATAAAGAGTTCCGCCCTCTGCTCTTGAACGGAGACGATCCGCTAACGACATATTACCCAGACCAACGAAAAATCGCTCTTGAGAACACGCGTATCATCGACCCACCGAGGCAGTACTTCCTCTACAACAAATACCATCCGCAATTGCTGGGTATGATCCTTGAACGAACAACCGGTATGCCAGTTACCAACTATCTGCAATCGAAAATCTGGGATAAAATCGGCATGGAGTTTGATGGCTCATGGTCTACTGACAGCCTGGCCAGCGATTTTGAAAAGATGGAGACGGGAGTCAATGCCCGGGCAATCGATTTCGCCAAATTTGGCGTTCTTTTTCTGAACGATGGTCTTTGGGAAGGGAATCAAGTGATCCCCAAAGCGTGGGTTGAAGAATCAACCCAGCCGCTGCTACCAGAAAACTATGCCGACTATTACAACGAATGGGTCAAGGCTATGCCCGGACAAGGATATTACAAGTATATGTGGTGGGGAATGACCAGAGAGGACGGCTCCTATGATTTTACAGCCGAGGGCGACAAGGGACAATTCATTTATGTGTCGCCTATGAAAAACATGGTCATTGTCCGCAACGGGATCAAGTTTGGCATACCTTCGCATGAATGGCTCAAGTTATTCTACAAGTTTGCAGAACAGTACTGAGCAGTCCCGGGTTATTTGCAGCAACTATGCGAGTTTGTAAACACGACGAGTTGTGGAAAATGATACCACTGCGCTCAAATGCGTTAGTGGTCACATTCATACGTGGATATGTGGAATTATATTAGTCACAAATCACCAGTAAGAGTATTTTTCCGGTAATGGAGAGCAACCACCGAGAACAGAAAGGAGTGTTTTATGAATTCTTGATGATGAACAAATTCCAAGCAGCACCAGTAGTTTTTCGTTTAAAGGAGACAATCTTATGAAACTCAGCACCTTATTGACAATCAACACCATCGTTGCTGGTGTCTTTGGTCTCGCCTTCGTGTTGGTGCCAGACACAGCGATGTCACTCTACGGTGCCACGCTGAGCCCAGCCGGGGTACTCGTTGCTCGCCTTTTCGGGGCAGCACTGCTTGGGTACGCGGTGCTTTCATGGTTCGCTCGGAATGCAAGTGAATCTGAAGCACGCAGTGCGATCGTCCTGGCCATGTTCGTTGGCGATGCCCTTGGCTTTGTCGTAGCACTCCTTGGCCAACTTTCTGGAGTGGTGAATGCTGTCGGCTGGTCTACGGTAGCAATTTACCTCCTACTTGCGTTAGGCTTTGGATATTTCTATTTCATGAAGCCAAGCAATTCCTAATAACAATGTGCGCATAATCCGATGGCGGAGTGCTAACCACCATAGGAATCATTCTACGCTGCCAGATCATCGCCTTCCACTAACGTAGTGCTCCGCCACCGACTGATCCTATCAACGGCCTGGATGTCCTCGATTGGACAGCCACACAGCCCAAGCTGCTGCCTGCCTCCTGTGCAGGTGTATAGTCGTTCCTAAACGTAGAGGGGGGAGGTATGTAAAATCTCGGGGTTTACCAGCCTCATCCAGAGATTGAGCTTATCCGTACGACTGGCAAACAAAGCCGGCTGTGACATATTTATCTTCACAAAACTAGGAGCTCAGCAGGAGCGTCAGTTTTCTAATACCGATATGATGCTCTCAATATCCTTGATAAATTTATAGGTTCCCCACTCGATTAGACTTGTTAATGCATCCAAATCACTAAAATCTGGATCAGCAACAATAATATGCTCGATAATTGAATCAACACCTTTCGTAGATGAGACGATATGGTATTTATTCCAATCACTTTCCGAAAACAAGGTCCAGTATTTTGATTGGACCTGTTTATTCTTCCCGGCCAACCAAACTTCAAATCGAAATGTCTCATGAATGAAAACGAGCGCAATTTTCAAATTTCGATCTTTTAAATATCCTGGAAAGATGGAAAAATAGGTCATATCCATATAGCCATAATACATGCTGTTCGATACAAGATAATCAGGGTACTTGTTTTTAATATACGTTCTCAAACCCATGATATATTCCATCAATCCTTTATATGCAACTTGAACATACCCCTTCTCGACTTGTCTTCGATATTCCGTCATATATTCATGAAATGATGCCATATCTTATCCTTTCTTTCATCGAATACTAGCTATACGAAATTCAACCTTCCTGCTGTTGGGCACTCGTTTTGACTCAGATTAAACCATAAGCATCATATCAATCTCCATAAAGAGACATACTGCGGATATCGACATCCTCACTAAGATAATTATTAAATACCCGGAGGGAACAAGGCGAGTATAAGTACTACTCCCCATAGAATATCCAGCTGTCCCCCCAAATATGTTCCAGGCACTATGTGAGATCAACGCTTCATGTTTGAGAAGGTTGAACAACGACACTCCTTGAAGAATCTGTTCTCCACGAATGGTTGGATGTTTCAGCGTAAATTATCATCAAGCTGCTGCTGAATATAGTGTTACCTATGCCCTATGAACGTAAGCAATGGATTGATTTTTGGGACAAACTATGTACAATGAATTTAGGCGCCTCAAAAGCTCGCTGAGACATCAATGCCCGGGGGAATCAGACATCCGCACTGTTTTCTATCCACTCATAGGTGCCAGGAGATGGGAAATGAAAGCACAAGTATTTGACATCGTAGCGCGTGAAAGATTAATGCCATTTGAAATTCCCTCCGTAACAGATTTTGAGTTATCAGAAAGAGGCTTTGTTGATGCACAAGAAGTCCTAGCTAATCCCAATATATTGCTCTACTGCCTGGAACCGGAAAGCCAACAAGCTGTCTTTGTGAAAACTCCTGACGCAGCCGATATCCTAGCGGCGCCGTTCTACTACCTCAGCCAATTTGAACATGCCGTTCAAGTACTCAAGGTATCTTATGAGACATTAGACCGGCTCGCTAACCAAGTTGTACTTGACGACAATCGCATGGTATTGATCTATTCCATAGGCCGCTCTGGAACCACGCTGACCAGCTCAGCTTTTAGTCAAGCAGAAGAAGTTGTAAGCTTATCTGAACCAGATGTATTCACTCAATTAGTGCGCATGCGCGACTTTTCCGGCAGCAATGATGCTGAAATCGGCAAGCTGACGAGAGCCTGTCTACTACTTACCTGCAAGGATTGGGTAAATGGCCAACAGCCTGTATGGGTAATCAAATTCCGCAGTTTTGTGGTGGAAATTGCTGATCTGATCTATGGACTTTTCCCACATGCGAAATGTTTGTTTCTTTACCGGAACGCTGATCCATGGGTAGAATCCTTCGTGCGTGCTTTTGGCGGCAACGTATATCCAACTCAAGAACAGATCGCTGCTTTTTGGATGTGGGACAAAATGGTTGTTTCCAAGATCGATCGCTACAAACTCAATAGCTTGGAAGATATCAATGCTGGTTTGCTGGCAGGTTTGATGTGGTTAAGTGGTATGGAACGCTGTTTGGAACGTCTGGAAGCAGGGCAACCGATACTGCTTGTTCGTTTTGAAGACTTGAGGGCTAATCCTGAACATGTAATCGCAAAGATTTTCGATTTCTGCGGTGTTCATGTGGCCGATAGAAATCGTTTACATGACGTACTAAACAGAGATTCGCAAGCTAAAACCCTGATTTCGCGCAACAAACTGAAGCAAGTTGACTTGGAATTGAGACCAAACGATCAGGCAGAGTTG
>JBFENN010000293.1:0-3893 GCA_041551115.1 Anaerolineales bacterium | reverse complement strand
CTGGCAAATACGGATATTAACCACAGCGTAAATAGACGATCAACTAGTAGTGCTCCGGGGCGGTAATTGGGAGTAAACCATAGCAGGTCCTCGCCCAGGTACGGTTGCAGCCAAGTTGTGGCATCAAGGAAGGCCTGCGGCGGAAGGCTGTGGTCTGAGTTATACCAGATGACCGTCTTTGGCTCACTGGCTGCGGTCTGGTAGCGCAGTGCATCGCTTGGCGGTACATTTATGTCATGGATACCGTTCTGGAACAGGATTGCGGCAGGAGCAGCTCGACCGATGAAATGTAGTGATTCAGTTGGCCACATCAATGCAGCCCAGTCCGCCGCGAAGTGGGCTGGTAAACCAAACTCGTCTGGCTCCGATGTGTGTTCCACCAAGCCGCCATCCCCAACCTGCAGCACATAGGCTCCCAGCCGGTTTTCGATCCCAGCAAGTAATCCCCCCATCGCCCCGCCATAGCTAATGCCCCAGTAGGCTAACCGTTCTGGGTTTACCTCTAGCCGCGCAGCAAGGATATCAATTGCCCGCCGCAAATCAATAATGTATTGGATCTTGTATTCGAGGTCCTGGGCTGTGTAATATGGCCAAGTTGTTCCCATGAACTCGGTTGGCTGCCAACCACCTTGTCTCGAGTATGGATCGTTGATCATCAGGACGACTGTGCCGTAATGGGCAAGGGCGCGCGCCAACACGGTGAAATTTTCATAATTACCCAAGCTTCCATGCTGCAGAAGCAATCCCGGGAAAGGTTCCTCGCCTTCAGGTATGACCAAACGTGCCGGTACCCGCCCTCCTTTTGGACTAGCATAGCTGAAATCGATCTGTGTCCATCCAGGTCCCTGGGTTTTTTGCTCATTCTGTATATCGATAGTTTGGCTTACATCGTAATCGAAGAGGTGAAGCGATTCCTGAGTGTTTACGCTGGCTAAGGATTTTTTTACTGCACGGGGCGTAGCTTGGTCTATAGCAGAAGGTGCTTGTACACCGCTCGAGCAGGCCGGTGCTAGCATGATGATTAATATCCCGACGAGGAGAGTATTTTTTTTCATGATCTGGTCCGATGATACTCGAATAAATACTTAATCATTTTGTTAGCGTAGTCAGGATAACTCGCCATGTGATGAGAAGTCATACCCAACATAGGGTAATAAGTAGGGTAATTCGATTTGCTGGTTAGAGTAGACTCTTGCTATTCGCTCCCAAGCCAAAGCCCTAGTCGACCAGGTAATGGCTGGGCAGAGCGTACTGTGTATGAAAGAGACCGGCAGTTAGCCAGTCTCATCAAATCACACGGTTTCTGTATCACTTGGGTGATCTCGTTGGATAGGACTTAGATATTAGTTTCTAAAGCCGCTCGAATCGCGCCTGGAAAAAGCGCAGGTATTTAGGTTCATAGACCATTTTCAGCCCACGGGTTTGTTCGCGGGTATCGTAGACTGCTTTCAATGATTCAGCCACGACATCCATGTGGGCTTGGGTGTACACACGCCGCGGAACTGCCAATCGGGTAAGTTCAAGGGCGGGGTAGCGGTGTTTACCCGTCTTCGGGTCACGCCCGGCGCTGACGACCCCGCGCTCCATACTTCGAACACCCGAGTCGATATACAGCTCGGCGGCAAGCGTCTGGGCGGGGAACTCATCCTGGGGGATATGTGGGTACATCCGTCGGGCATCGAGAAATATCGCGTGCCCACCAACTGGTTCTACGATTGGGATTCCCCAGTCTAATAGCAGCCGGCCCAGGTAGCGTATCTGACGAACCCGACTGCGGATGTGGTCATCATCTACCGCTTCTGAGATGCCTATTGCCAGCGCCTCCATATCTCGCCCAGCCATACCACCGTAGGTGTGCAAACCTTCATATATGACAACCATATTACGTGCCAGATCGAAGACCTCCTCATCGTTCACTGCGAGCCAACCGCCAATATTGACTAAGTGGTCTTTCTTCGCGGACATCCAGGCTCCATCGGTATATGAACAGAACTCTTTTATGATGGTGGCAATTGGTATATTCGCATAACCTGCTTCACGTTCTTGGATAAATAGGCAGTTCTCTGCCATGCGCGTGGCGTCCAAGTAGATACGGATACTATGCTTATCACAGAGCTCACGTAGTGCCTGGACATTAGCCATACTGATCGGTTGCCCTCCAGCCATGTTAACAGTCCCAGCTAAACTGACATATGCAATCTTATCCGCTCCCACCCGGTCGATCAGTGCTTTAAGTTTGTCCAAGTCGATATTCCCCTTGAAAGGGTGTTGGTTTGCCGAGTCGTGCGCTTCGTCGATGATGACATCCACGAAGGTGCCACCGGCCAATTCCTGGTGCAAGCGCGTAGTTGTGAAATACATGTTGCCAGGAATATACATACCAGGTTCAATGGAGACTTGGCTGATGATGTGCTCTGCGCCGCGACCCTGGTGGGTTGGGACGACAAACTTATAGCCGTAGTAGGTTTGGACAGCTTCTTCCAGATGGTAGAAGTTGCGGCTGCCAGCGTATGCTTCGTCACCCAACATGATCCCCGCCCACTGTCGATCGCTCATCGCATTCGTTCCGCTATCGGTTAGCAGGTCGATATAGACGTCTTCTGAACGCAGGAGGAATGTATTAAAGCCAGCATCTTTGATTGCCCCAGCGCGTTCTTCCAGACTGATCATGTGGATGGGTTCAACCATTTTTATCTTCCATGGTTCGGCCCAAGACCGCCGGCCGAACTGCTGTCCCATGGTACGGTATTTCGATTCAGGCATTGCGCTGCTCCTTTTTACGATTCTTTCTGGGTAGGTAGCGACAGATTTACTTGCTCTATTGTAGTATAAGTCCCTGAAATTTCACAAAAAAATGGCAAATCTTCTCTTGCTTTGTTCTTTGAATTCGTGGATGTTATCTCGGATATAAATTGCTCCAGGATGTACCACCATCGTTTGTGGCAAGTAGTGCCGATGTATAGGTGCAAAGGAGCTGCTTCTCACCTTTGTCACCCTGGCAGTTGTTATCGATTACGTATGTCCAGGCTTGGAATGGGTTAATCACTGAAGTTTTTGCAGCACTTGTGGGCAAATTGTTATGAATCTCAATATCACTTCCCATATCTTGCGCGTTATCATCAGTAGGAAGTGATTGCCAGGTTATACCTCCATCCTCCGTTTGATAATATTCGTTGCCAGTGGCTCCCCCGGCAGTCCATCCATTATTCAAGTCGCGGAAATGGACTTCTTCCCCGATTGGGATGCTGCGTTCCTGCCACGTTCGGCCGCCATCTTGTGTCAAAAATATCCGACCAATTGAAAAATTGCTGCTTGAAATGAGTTTATGGACAAGAAAGACGGTGGATCTATCAATAGGTTCTACGAATGTCCGGGCGATCGCGTATTTAAGATCATAGCTTGCTTCCGGGAAGGTATACAATTCCCAATCACCACCGGCAGTAGCATGTCCGACATGGAGTCGCTTGAGTTCTGTATCCCTGCCTACCAGCCAAGCCTCACCGGTTGGCGCATACCCAGCGGCAGAAACTTGAATATTGGCGGGGGAGTACTGCTCCCAGGAACTACCGCCATCCGTAGTGACAAGTAAATGCCCATCCGTCAGTACCCAGCCATGACCATCACCAATCAGCCCGAAATCATCGATTTGGGGTCCTGAACGTTGTATCATGGTTGTTAATCCGACCGGTTTTGTGGTGGTATTACTGGTAGGTAATGGTAGGGATGTGATGTGCCCGTCAAGGACATTGCTGTCGATTACCAGTTCTACCCCGCCCCAGCTTTCCTTATGGCCACCAGCGTACTGCTTCAGGCGTTGGTGATAGCTCCAATAAGAATTTTCTAAGCCGCACGGGACATTCCAGACAGTTGCTGTTGGATCAAATTCATCAGCG
>JBFENN010000292.1:0-3910 GCA_041551115.1 Anaerolineales bacterium | reverse complement strand
TACGTACCGCTGATACCAGAAGAGAGCACAATACTCAAAATGCCCTCGTGGTCTGTAGCTAGCCGCTTGAACAATTCACTGAATTGGTGAACTGACACCTGCGATGTGGTTGGAAGGGATGAGCTTTGTGCCAAGCGCTTATAGAAATCATCTGGTGAGATGTCAATGCCGTCTTGCAAGGTTTCCTCACCCCAATGTAGATTGAGCGGCAGGACGTGGATATCGTACTGGTTTACGAGATCTGGTGGAAGATATGCTGTGCTATCGGTGACAAGAGCAATTTTTGACATACAGTTTCCTTTCATTGGCGGTTGTGCTGGATCATGGTTTGACGCGAATTTTATCAGAAGTTGTTATTCTACCATGCTAATCATCAGGTATTACAACACCATGAGCGTTGTAAAGGTGCTATGGATTTAATTAGCTATACACAGAGAGGGGAATATTGAGCAGTGGATCATAAATCCATTCGATCTTCGCAAAAAATTGTTACTTTGGACCTTATTACTCACAAGGATCGAGCCTATTCGCGGGTAAAATAAAAGCTCAAATATATTTATACAGGAGGAATATCCAATGACACAAGCGATTGCAGGTCATGCTACTAGTGAAGTTCGATTCAACCGCTTCCTGGCTCTCGTATACCTCGTTATGTCTTTAGGGTTAGCAATTACTGCGCTCGTATCTTCAACTGTAAGCAGCAATGAGGACTTTGTCCGCCGGTTTATTTTCAATCCATGGCTTGCTTTTGGGTTATTCATACTTCAACTTGTAGTCGTTGCTGCGCTTAGTGGTGCGGTCCTGCGCATGTCAACTGGGACAGCCTTTTTGCTGTTCATACTTTATTCAGGACTAGTGGGTGTATCATTATCAAGCATTTTTCTATATTACAGCCAAACTACACTCTCCTACACATTCTGGGTGACTGCAGGGATGTTTTTATTTTCCAGCATGGTTGGGCTGTTCATTCGTCGTGATATCAGCGCAATCGGTCGTTTTTTGCTGATCGCATTGATGGGCTGGTTATTCGCCTTGTTACTATCCTGGTTCTTTCCTTCCGCTGCGGGTTTCAACCAGGCACTAACATTTGTGGGAATCTTGCTGTTTGCTGGGTTAACGGTCTGGGACACACAGCGATTAAAAAAGCTTTCAAACCAATTGGAAGGTAGCAAAGGGATGGGCGGTATTGTGGTAATCGGTGCTTTGGCATTGTATTTGGACTTTATCAATCTTTTCTTACTGATGCTGCGAACTACTAGGCGCTAGTATGGATGCGAGAGAGAATGCTTTAGTATATATATCGAGATTGGTCAGCAAAATTCTGTCATTGTGACAGTGGCAACCAGGATAAACAATTTAGTTGTAGTGGCACCTAACAACCATAACGTTGCTATGACAAACATACTTCCCACTTGACTATCATCAGGATTAGCGAAAGATAGAAACCATCCTGCGAAAATTGGGATGGTTTTCTTGTCGCACCTTAGTTTGTTTGCTGGCAAAATGCTTATTAATCGGAAGGTTTATGATGAAAAGTGGTTATATTGTCGTTTGGATGAAGTAGTTCTCATCCCTGCTCCTATACCTAGTAAATTTTTGCCCCAAAGTATTTGACATAGAACCCACTATTGAAATAAATCGCAAAACTAGTGATACACTTAGGTTGTTATCCACTTAAGTAATATCCAATATATTCAAGAATTTCTAAATAAACATCAAAGAGGTGCAAGATGAGTGAAACTCCAATTAGTGTACTGATTGCCAAATTTACAACTGCTGACGCCGCGGGATCGGCGATGAATAAATTCGATCAAGCACGTAAATCAGGTGAGATCGATTTCGAAGATGTAGCTATTGTGAGCAGGGCTGGTGACGGTAAACTTCTGGTGAACGAGAGCGGTGATACATCGACGGGCGCAGGGGCGCGCATTGGTGGTATCTTAGGTGGTGTGAGTGGGTTGCTAGGCGGACCAGCAGGAGTGGTGGTCGGTGCTGGAGCGGGTGCCTTGCTGGGTGGTTTGGCAGCTCATGGTGATGCGGGTATCGATGATGATCGGCTGACCAAACTTGGTGAAGAATTATCGCCAGGTACATCTGCATTGGTCATACTGCTGTCACCGGCGTGGATCACAGAGGCAGAAGTGCGGCTAAATAGCCTGGGTAGTGAAGTGGTTACTACGGTTTTGGAAGCTGAGTTTATCCGACAGTTCGATACTGGACAGGAGCTCGATTGATAACAAATTAATTAAGAAGATTGTCATATTGGAGAGCGTCTGCGGTTGACTCAAATAGTATATAACTGCAGTAAATACAAATAGTATATAAAGTAAATCCACTAACGAGTTTGCTCAAGCAAACTCGGTTTTACTTTCCATGCAGATTGCATTGATAACTAAATAATGCTAAGATTATCATGGTAGCCGCGCTTTGCAGTGAGGCTTTCGGGGATATCAATAAGGAGGTATTAGTGAGCAGAAGTTTGTTGAGCACCAAGCTGGGCATTCCTCAATCACGCCCAGCACTTGTGGCAAGACCAAGATTAATTGAGAAATTGAATCAAGGTCAACCCAACAAATTAATCTTGATATCTGCACCCGCAGGTTTCGGAAAAACCACCTTAGCTGTTGAATGGGTGCGGCAGATTGACCACAAGATCACCTGGCTGTCGCTTGAAGGCAGTGATAGTGATCCAGCTCGGTTTTTATATTATTTCATTGCCGCGCTTAATATTATTGAACCTGGTATAGGCGATCGCACCTGGGCAATGCTCGCCGAACCGAGTGCTGCAGCCTCCGAGATGGTTCTCACCAGTCTAGTCAATGATATTGCATCCATCCGGAGTGAATTTATCTTAGTTGTGGATGACTACCATGTAATTGAATCGATGCAGACCCACCAGCTGCTGGCATCTATCATCGAACACCAACCTGTCCACATGCATCTGCTCATTGCGACACGCGAGGACCCGCCGTTGCCGCTACCACGTTTACGTGCCCTTGGACAGGTGACAGAAATCCGCCAGCACGATTTATGTTTCAATACCCAGGAAACGCGTGAATTCCTCCAGGAGATCATGGGTTTGACCGTACCAGAAGAGAGCGTTGCCGCACTTGAGCGGCGCACAGAGGGCTGGATTGCCGGTCTCCAGCTGGCTGCGCTATCAATGCAGGGACAGCGGGACATAGATGGTTTTGTCAGGCAGTTCACCGGCAGTAATCGTTTTGTGCTCGATTATCTAATGGAGGAAGTATTTGCTGGTCAGAGTGAAGAAGTCAGAGAATTCTTGCTGTGGACTTCCCATCTTGAGCGCTTAAGCGGACCGTTGTGCGATTACATCCTCAAACGATCAGATAGTCAGGAGCGTCTGGAATACCTGGAACAGATGAATTTGTTCACATTCCCGCTTGACCTATCACGGCACTGGTACCGTTACCATCGCTTGTTCGGTGAACTTCTACGTACACGCCTTAACACTCGCTCACCATCTGGAGTGGTTGATATACACAGAAGAGCCTACCAATGGTACTACTCTGCTGGTTTAACTGAGGATGCAATCCACCATGCTATTGCAGCCCATGATTTGAAGGCTGCTGCGGAGTTGATCATCGAGATTAATAGCAGCCTGCTGAAGCGTGGCGAGATCGCGACCCTGCTGGGCTGGTACCATAATTTCACTGATGAAATGCTGCAATCTGATCCGATGTTGTGCCTAGGATACAGTTGGTTGCTTATGCTTTCAGGGCAGTTTGAACTAGCCAGCAAATATCTAGACTACGTTGAGCAGGAGACGCCTCCCGGATCACCCGCAGCAGGTGAACTTGTTGCTGCTCAAGCTTTCTTGGCGCGAATGGAAGGTGACCATATCCGCATGGTCGAGCTCTCACAGAGCGCCCTTGCCCAACTGCCCGAG
>JBFENN010000291.1:0-3924 GCA_041551115.1 Anaerolineales bacterium | reverse complement strand
GCAGCCTATTTCGTTTAGAGTATTTTCATGCACACTATCAATTTGGTTGGCAGTTGCTATCCAAGGCATCTTCTGAGATTCAAGCAGCTTAGAATCCAAAGGGAACCGGAGCGTGCTGTTAACAACAATCGGTTGAGGGCTTGCCCCAGGTACTAAGCGTACAGTTAGTTGAGGATTATCGGATATGATCGTGCCAATGCCTACCAAAATGGCATCATGAACTGCTCGCAGTTCATGCGTCATGCGCATTGATGCAGCCCCGCTGAGACCGAGCTGTTTGTGATTTTTTGTAGCTATACTACCGTCAATAGACTGTGCATAGCTTAGGGTTACAAATGGGAAATTGGGGGTCTTCTTGCTTTCTTCGAAGTCCGCTACAATTTGGTTTACATCAATAGTTGCATTCATGCCACCCCATGGATCTTTTCGATATTTGGTATTAACTGACTTTACTTCAGTCCGAAAATTAATTCCAATGTTAATTCAACAGGAAATACGAGATCCTGACCCAGGACTTCAGCCTCCTGAAGTGCAACTCGAATATTCTTTATCCCTCCAAGGTAATCAGCATTCGATAATAGTATTAACTGGGAGGTCGCATTCTTCTGAAGGTATGGATCTTCGAAAACATCCCGACCGATTTTTGTGGCGACGATTCTGCCAACTGGGAACACTCTGATCTTCTGGAAACCCGACGCATCCATCCATTCTATTATCCGCTTCCAAGGTTTAATTCGTGCTAAGTCGTTCTTGTACACGTGGTTAAAGTAATCGTAAACATACCAATGATCATTGTTTCGGTGAGGGTCACGACCAATGATTGCTAATACGCCTCCGGGCTTGAGCTTTGAGTATGCCTCACTGAGAAACTTTCTTGGATCACCGAAATGATGTATTGCATTGACACAATAGACAAGGTCGAATTGGTTGGTGGTGAAAGGCAGTATTTCCGCATCGGTTTGAACTAGATGTAATTGTTTTGCACAACTTTCGGCTTGGGTTAGCATGCCGTAGGACAAATCTGCGCCATACAATGTCATATCAGGATTGTTCAGTTTGGTTAACCAGTGACCTGTTCCACAACCAACCTCAAGGATTGTTTTGGCGTGACAGTTTTCAACTAAGGACAATAAGGCATTCCCTGTTGGGTCGACTGCATCAACCGCAAAACGCTGGTTGTAAGTTTTGGCAACCAAATCATAATCAACTCGTGATAAGCCATTATCCATTCAGATTCCCTGACTTGAATAAACTATTTAGACGTAAAAGTTGCTGCCCCACTAAGTATATCCTCCAAAGTGAGACCCAATACATGTAACGAATCTATTAAGCCTTCATTTGTAGATGTTCCATCCAAAGTAAGACCAGCAGGGAAAGTTCGATAATTTTATCAAGGTATGCAACCACTGTCCTTTCACCAAGAATTACCCATCCAAAGATTGTCACCGCGGTGTAGGCAATGAAGATGAAGCGGACCGCTGTTTGGTGGTTTCGTAATCTGGGTAGATATAGCATCACAACCAATAGGATATACCCCAATCCGTTTAGGTAGAACATGATCAGATTATTGGGGATCGCCAGCGCTATATGGATCAGGGCAGTAGCAGTGGATAAAATGATTATTGAATATTGTAATAGACCAAATTTCATCTGGGTATACCTTAGCACATCAATTCACACCTATGTTGATGGATTTTTACTTATTCCCATTGTAGAAGGGGCTATTTTTTGGCGACGTAATACCAGCCCAATGAACAGGCTAACCAGACCGATTAGCATATCACGGGCTCTCATGACGATGCTGATGCTGATTCCTATTGTTGGATGATTGGCAAGTAAATTCATAATTGCGACCTGACCAGCTTCCAGAACGCCAAGGCCGCCTGGTAGAGGAAACAGAAAAGCGAGGCGGGATGCAGTCAAGGCTATAATCGTTTCTGCTGGGTTTAATTTAAGACCTAAATAGTTCACCATCACCCAATATTCAGCAACCATTGCTATCCAAATAGCAGCGGAGATAAGTGATGCTATCAAGACAGATGCTGGCTTGCGTTGGCAGAATTCGCTCATTTGTGCCTCAGTAGAAGTGACTATGCTTTTGATAACGGAGTAAGACTGTTGTTTACTGGGAACCAACCCAAGTAATATCGATAACGGGTGTATACCGATCCATATCGCGATCGAATAACCAATCAGAAGCATGAAAGGGAGCGTCAAACTCATGATAACCTGTATATTTGAGATTTGGAAATAGCTTTTAGTTTGCAACGTGAAATTGACACCAATAATCAGGAATAATAAATTGGCTAGAAGCTCAAAGATTTTGTCCAAGGAGACCGATGCTATTGCACTTGAAACAGGGATTCCATGCCTATTGTTAAGATAGTAGACTTGGACAGGCTCACCGCCGAATTGTGGTCCTGGGGTGAAGTAACTTACCCCGAAGGATACAACTCGGTAGCCAGTTACTTGTGAGTATCGGATCCGATAGCCTTGAGCACGCAATATGATCCACCAACGGGCACCGGTAAGAAGAATTATGCCGCTATTAATCCCCGCTATGATAGCAATTTGCTTCAACCCAATTTGGCTTACTTCAAACCAAACTTCTGCCAATTTGATATTGTGCAGTGCCCACCATAGTAGCAGAGGGCTCAGCACCCAGAGCAGGTGTGTCCAGCGGATTCTCATCCGGTTTTTCGGTTTGGGTGAAGAGATATTTTGTTGTGTGGAAATATCAGACTGCTGAATGGACCCCATTGTGGACCGTTTAAACTGTTCGTGTCCTGTTTTGTTGGCCGTGCTGAATTAAAAGCTTAGCTTGCGAGGTTATACCTTCTAGAATTGCCTTGGCATCCTTAGGATTATCAAAGTCTGCTGCCATAAGTGGTTTACCAAAAGACACATGGACATTAACTGGCCGGAAGAATGGCAGCGAAGATTGCACCAAGGCTTGCAGAGCTGCTCCCATCCGCTGCTGATCTTCTTGTTTCCGGTGCAGCTTTGTCAGCGGATGATAGGTCGCTTTTGGCCAAAGCACTCCCGAGACGATTGCAGTAATAATTTTAAGTCCCCTAACCATCCGGACAAATATGGCAATACTTTCCGACCAGTTGCTCATCGCGTTGATTGCACCAGGCATCACGGCTGGATCAGGCTCAATTTTTCCTGCGGGAAAGGTAAGTAAAGCCCCGCCTTGTTTGAGATGACGGGCCGCTTTTCTTACCGCTGTCATTCGTTTACTTGTGTCATCCTTTACAAATATCAGCTTACTTGTCACATTCGGCAATGCCTGGAGGAAGGGTCGTTCCGCTGCCAAAATCTGCAGATCATTACGCGGTATGCTGGCAAAAAGGACGAGCGTGTCAGTCATGCCAGGGTGATTGGACAGGATCAAAAGTGGTCCGGACTTGGGTATGTTGGCTTGTCCAGTGATTTGATAGGTTGAGATGAATTTCTTCAGTGCTGTCTGGGAAGCAGTTTGCAACCCAAAAGCTGCAATATCATTGTCGTACTTCAGCATCTGCCGGGAAAATCTGCGGGCTGGCATTCTGCCAAACCAGTGCAACACTCCTTTCCCAAATGGAAGGTTCTCAAGACCGAATGACGCGCTCATATCCTGCACGTTGATCTCTGTTAAGAAATCAACGTGCTCTTGTTCAGAAAAATTTTGGATTTCGGGCAAGGCAATACCCATGATCTGTAAAAAGCCTTACTATGTAGACAATTATACGTTGATTCGGGCAGATTGGATTTATTACGAAATAATAAGGTGAGGAGTTAAGCGTCACCAACGGGCTTGAAAGAAAGCAAAATGCATTTACCCATTAAAGGTCGCGTCTATTGAACTGCCAAATTGCTAAGAGCAGAGTCCCACCTAAGAATAGTATGGCATACAAAACCATATAAGGGCTGGGTACGGAG
>JBFENN010000290.1:0-3965 GCA_041551115.1 Anaerolineales bacterium | reverse complement strand
GGATAGCGAAATAGCAAGCCCAACATTACTATGGCGATGCCAATTACAAATGATGCAGCCGTGTCATCCTGGTTTCGATCAACTCGCATAGCTCCTCCCACGTTAGGATTCTGAAAGAACACCAGCTCATCCTTAGAACCTATGATAATCATAGGAAAGGTGTGTGGTAATTCACATCCCCAAAATTAGGGATTAGGTTAGGGGAGTAGTTAGGCGTAATAGTTATGGCAAGCGAGGGATTCCGGGTTAAAATGCATCTACTATGGGTGAACATTCCCGATCAACCGCTTGAAACTCACTATCCACAGGAAAGACTATCAAACATCGCAAAACCAGCAGCACTAAAGGCATTTCGAATGAGGAGTACTGTTAAACCAGCAGCAAAGGATTACTAGATCTATGAGTTTATACAAAGAAATCTATGAACAGCCGGCAGTATTGCGAGAGGCGCTTGAGCTAAACCTGACCCGGATCAAAGAGATTGCTAGAGCGATGACAGATATTCGGTCAATTTTTATTGCCGCTAGGGGCACTTCGGATAATGCAGCATTATATGCCAAGTACTTATGGGGAATCCACAACCACCTGCCAGTGATGCTCGCCGCACCCACCATGTTCAATCAGTACAGTTCACCTCCCCAACTGCCAGGCTCATTAGTCGTAGCCATCTCACAATCAGGACAATCCCCAGACATCTTAGAAGTACTCTACGAAGGGAAACGTCAAGGCTGTCCGACACTTGCTATTACCAATGATCCACAATCACCGATGGGAGTGACAGCAGATTTCGTGCTAGATATCAAGGCAGGGTTGGAAGAAGCTGTCGCAGCGACAAAGACCTATACCACCCAACTGCTGGGAATTGCCATGCTATCCGTTATGCTGAAACGCGATAACGCGCGCATGGATGAGCTGAACCGCTTACCTGATTTGGCATCCCTAATCCTGGAACAAGACGAGATAATCAGTAGAGCTGCACTACGCTATCGGTATATGCAGCATTGCGTGGTTTTGGGACGCGGTTATAACTATTCAACTGCCTTCGAATGGTCGCTCAAGCTGAAAGAACTAACCTATGTCGTGGCAGAACCCTACTCTTCAGCTGATTTCCAACACGGACCAATTGCCATGATTGCTCATGGATTCCCGGTCATGACTGTCGCCCCTAATGGTGCTGTTTTCCCGGATATGTTTTCTGTTCTGCAGCGACTCAGGGATCAGCATGATGCGGAATTGATTGTCATCTCTAATAACAAAGCAGCCCTTGAGCTGGCAACCTCACCCATTGAAATGCCTGTCGATACACCAGAATGGATCTCTCCAATCATCAGCATCATACCTGCCCAGCTTTTTTCTTACTACGTCGCCAAGGTGAAGGGCTTAGACACGGAATCACCACGGGGCCTCACAAAAGTAACATTAACCCATTAGCTTCTCGAGTAATTGCCTAAACCAGCTCTCTTTACCAGCCGTTGGTGGACTTGCTCACTCTGCAGCTCTCGCAGGACGTCAGATGCAATCCAACGAGCGGCACGGGAATCAATATGACGAATATCTTGGGCGAGCTTGATTGCGGCTTGATTGAGATCCAGATTGCGTTTACCAATATTGCGTAAGGCCCAACTGACCGCTTTTTTGACATAATTTCGATCATCGATTGATCCACTGCTAATGAGCGGGAACAGATTGGTAAACTCCTCGTTATCCATCTCTTTGTCATGCCATGCAAGGCACGCGATCAATGCATACGCGGCTCGTTTTACAAACTCTTCCTCTCGATTTGACCAATCAAGGATCTTTTCTTTGACCAACGGCGATTTTTCAAATAGATTCATACACACTTGGTCACAGGTGTCCCATGAGTTCAAGTCGATTACCCAGGTTTCCATCTGCACTTCTGTAAGCTGCGCTGGCTCAGCGATCATACTGGCAACAATTTGAGCTTCGGGGTATCCACTCTCCCACAACTCAAGAGCTATATCGTGGTCTCTACCTACCTTTTTTGCAATCGCTCGCATATCTGGCACCGACACCCCTAATCGCGAGCCAGGAGTCAAACCAAATTTTGCCATGCCTTGAATTTTCTCTGGTTTGGCTCGCTCTTTCAGCAACTCCAAGATCTCTGTGGCTGTTGCCATAATCCCATCCCTTCATACTTAGGCGGGGATCACCTAACATAGACAGACATGAAATAAAACTGCCTGCACGAAATAATTATCTAGTGCGCTGCTATTAAACATCTAGCCCATCCTGACCCAATATTCCTAAGATGAGCGATAGCTCACCACGATGGTGAATCTCATGTTCAATAACGTGCCACAGCACCCATCCAATCTGAAATTCATCGCCCCACGGTGCTTTGATCGTACGGGATAATTCGGCTTCTTGCAGGGTACCGAGGTAAGCGACCATGCGGTTTTGCACCTGCGCAAGTGCCTGTTTAATTGCCGGTTTGTCACGATAATTTGCTAAAGTGTAGTAGTCAGGCCATTGGTCTAGCTCACGGGTGAGAACATACCGCAGCCAACCATCTTCTGCATCAGCAATATGCAGCATAATTTGTCCCACAGTCCAGCTACCGTCAAAGGGCTGGTAATTCAGTCCGTCATCTGGGAATTGATCGATTGTGGTATACAAATCCGACCTAATCTGATGCCAGTGGCGAAAAAGCTTGATTGGTTCCATGATCCTCGCGTATGTCTTAAATTTGTATGTATTCGTCAAGTTAAGCAGCAGGAAGATGCTTCATGTATTCGTTGAACTGGCGGACCCGATCCATACCAATTCGTTCATAGAACTGCAAAGCATCTAGATTTGCAGCCTCAACACCCAGTGCAACACGCCGGTGACTGCGTGCATAGAAGCTGTGAAAACTATGCTGCAGCAGAGCCGCACCAAGCCCACGCTTCCTCCAGCTTGGGGCAACAGCTAACTGGCGCACCCATCCATACTCTTCGTAGTCATAACACAGCGCTACACCAATCATTTCGTCGTCAGCGAACAGCAGAAACCACAACTCAGGGATGAAATGATCCGCACGCATCATCCATGACCGCCAACGTTCAAAATCGCCGGGTGTCCGACCGGCATGTGATATATTGCGGTTTACGAATTCGAAGATGTGGGCATCGTCTTTACCCGGAATAATCGTTCGTAATTGCACCCCAGCTGGCCAAGTTGGTTTAGCGGGCTGCTGGTCCATCGTATGCTCCATTCGGAGGTAATATTTCACAGGTTGATAGCCGAGCTTTTCCAACACAGCATTATCTCTCTGGTTGGCTTGAGAAGCGATAGTACGGAGTTCAACCGGTGTCGGCTGTCCCGCGTGCCTCTGTAACTCCAATACACGTTTCTCGCTGCGAGAGATAATCCCATCTCGCAAATCATCCGGCGCAAACTGGGGATGAACATAAAAGTCCATCTGGAAATCGCCATTTGCTGCGGCTACCTTCCCATAGCCGACGATTCGGTCTAGCTGGTCATTGACAAGCCAGGCATCTTGGGTAAGGTCAATTTGCTCCCACTCTTGCAGCAAATCTTCTAACTCGCTGTCAGGCTCCCCATACTCAGCTATATCCACCGCGATCATCAAGTCAATAACAGCAGCAGCATCTGATCTCGAAGGCCTGGCATATATAACAGCTGATGGATCTGAATTGTATGACATTTATCTTGTCTCTGTTTTTACTATTTTTAGGGATGATAGAGTAGGATTATTTCGCGATGGAACGCAGGACATCAACCATTCGAACTAAAGAGGTCCACAGATAATCTTGCTCATTCACAGCGAGGACATCCCAGGGACCATAATAGTTGCGGTCCGTTGCTACCTCAGCTGCTGAGCGAATCGTTTCACCGTTGCGGGTTACCTGGTAATCCCCACCAACTTCCATCACCCAGCCACGTCTAACCAGACCCTGGAGTGCCGCAGTGTACGTGCTGCGCTGATGCCCCCGCTCAGCTAG
>JBFENN010000289.1:0-3966 GCA_041551115.1 Anaerolineales bacterium | reverse complement strand
GGCGGCTTGTTCAAGATCAGCAACCGGTGCATGCGCTGGTGGTCTATAACCCGGTAGAGAGATGAGCTCCGGGTATTCATATTCAACCTGTTCGATCTGGGCATTCTTGCAGAAATCAATCAGCACCGGTCCTGGTCTCCCGCTACGAGCGATGTAGAGTGCTTCCCGGACAACCTCAGCGACCTCATCTGCACTTGTGATCAGGTAGTTATGTTTTGTAATAGGTAAGGTGATACCGGTGACATCGGTTTCCTGAAAAGCGTCGCCTCCAATCAGATGAGCATGTACTTGCCCAGTAATCGCTAAGATGGGGGAAGAATCCATCATTGCAGTAGCGATACCAGTCACTAGGTTGGTGGCTCCAGGGCCGGAGGTAGCCATAGCCACACCAACTTTTCCGGAAGCGCGGGCATACCCATCCGCCATATGTGCAGCCCCTTGCTCGTGGCGGGTCAGCACATGGTGAACTGGATAAGACAACATTGCATCATATATGGGCATATTTGCCCCCCCCGGATAACCAAATACCACTTCAATGCCTTCACGGGTCAAAATTTCCCATAAGATTTCTGCACCGGTTTTTTTCATAAGAACTCCTTTGACGTAACTAACCTCTGGCAAAAAGAAAAATGTTAACCAACTAAGCAATAAGGACTGCACCTTGGTTTGCGCTGCTGACCATTTTAGAATAGCGGCGCAGCCAAGAGCTTTTTACACTTGGTTCAAATTCGGGTAAGGTAGCTAGACGGGTTGTGATTTCGTCCGCATGCAGGAGGACATTCAAACTGCCCTTTTCCAGATCGATCTCGATGATGTCGCCATCTATTAAAGACGCGATGGGGCCGCGGGCAGCGGCTTCTGGGCTTATGTGGCCGATGCAGGCGCCGCGCGTCCCACCGGAAAACCGACCATCGGTGATCAGCGCCACTTTATCCCCGAGCCCCATACCCATAACAGCTGAAGTAGGAGACAGCATTTCTTGCATTCCTGGTCCACCCCGCGGACCTTCATAGCGGATGACAATCACATCACCGGGGACTACCTGATTGCCTAGGATGCCGGCCATTGCATCTTCCTGACTTTCGTAAATTCGAGCTGGTCCACGGTGCTGACGCATTCCTGCTGTAACACCACCGCTTTTGATCACAGCTCCATCCGGCGCGAGGTTACCGAATAAGATGGCTAATCCACCCGTTGGGCTGTGAGGATTTGTAAGCGGACGGATGACTTCATAGTCGACGACTTGGTTCCCAGCAATAGATTTTTGCAGGGTTTCCCCACTGACAGTTAACCGATCCCAATTCAGCTTGTAATCTGAAGCAGCAATCTCGTTCAATATAGCCGGGACCCCACCAGCGCGGTGTACATCTTCCATGTGCCACTTGCCTGCTGGGCTGACCTTACACAAATAAGGAACTTGGGCAGCGATTTGGTTGATCCGCTCTAACGAATAATCCAGTCCAGCCTCGTGGGCTAGGGCAAGGGCGTGCAGCACAGTGTTTGTGCTGCCTCCCATGGCCATATCGAGAGCAAAAGCATCGTCAATTGCAGCCTGAGTGACGATTTTACGGGGAGTTAAATCGGCGGCGACCAGTTCGAGAATTTGGGCGGCAGCACGGTCGGCGAGATTCTCGCGCTCTTCGCTCAGAGCTAGTGCAGAACCGTTGAATGGCAGTGCCAGCCCCAATACTTCCATCAGGCAATTCATCGAATTAGCTGTGAACATCCCCGAACAGGATCCGCAGGATGGGCAGCCGTAGTCCTCGAGCTGCTTAAGCTGAGCTGCATCGATCGCCCCTGATCGGTATGCACCAACACCTTCAAATACCGAGATCAGATCGATAACATCACCCTGGGGAGTTACTCCTGCCGCCATCGGACCACCGGAGACAAAAATTGCGGGGATATCAACACGTAGTGCCGCCATCATCATACCTGGCACAATTTTGTCGCAGTTGGGTATGCAGACCATGCCGTCAAATTGATGGGCTTCGAGCATCGTCTCGACACTATCAGCGATCAGTTCGCGGGATGGTAAGCTGTATTTCATCCCGTCATGTCCCATTGCAATCCCGTCATCGACGCCAATCGTGTTGAACTCAAATGGTATACCGCCAGCTGCTCGGACAGCTTTCTTGATGCGTCCTCCGAACTCCTGCAGGTGAACATGGCCAGGGATGATATCGATATAAGAATTGACGACGGCGATAAAGGGCTTGTTGAAATCTTCATCGCGTACACCGGTCGCTTTAAGTAATGCCCGGTGTGGCGCCCGTTCATAACCTTTTTTGATGCGATCCGAACGCATACTTTCTTCTCCGTGGCGACAAAATGAAAACGGGGCTGCTTTATGGGCAGCCCCGTTGCACTCAGGGTTTAGCTAGTAGCCGGACTTCAGAAATTTCTCAACTCATCAGTCTTGGCTGCCCAAGCAGGAACGGGGCTCTCAATCCCAAGAATGAGAACCAAGATGGCAATCAAAATTAAGCCGAAAAAGCTGAGTGATATCATCAAACTGAACCCTAATTTTTCAGATTTTGCTAAGTGGGAGTAAGTTTACATGCTCAATGCGAGATTGTCTATCGGCATTTTACCTAATATTCCCACCCTACTTCTATGGCATAATGCCCAAAACAATCGGATTGTTGGATCTTTCCCCCCTCAATTTGACTTCGAGTCCAACATACGGTGGCAGATCAATGCTAACTGTAAGGCTAATCTCGTATCAGAGTCTTCCAAATCTAGTCCAGCGATGGTGGCGATACGATTCATACGGTACAGCAAAGTGTTGCGGTGAACGAAAAGTGCATCCGCCGTTTGCGAGAGATTCCCATTATGTTCGAAGTAGGTGTCCAGGGTGTGGAGGAGCTCAGATGCATTCTCGGTGGCTAAGAGCGGACTTAAGATCTCCTGCTCAAATTTCCTGAGCTCGGGGTTATGTTCGATCTGCATCAACAGCCGGTAGACTGATATATCCGGGAAAAACAGCGGCTTATCCTCCCGAAAACGATTGGCCATTACCAGAGCTTGGCCTGCCTCGCGGAAAGAGTCCCGCCATGCACTCAAATCAACTGCGGGTGATCCAACACCGCAGCGAATTGGGATATCAGGGTATTCTTGGGCACCTTGTTTGATTACATTGCGCGCCAGAGAGAGCGCCGTAATCGGGCGATCGACTTGGGCGGTTTCCTGGCAGAAGCAGACAATCTCATTCCCCATCAAGCTTAGCGAACCTTTGATTTCTTGCGCGGCAAGTTCACCATTTACCAGCGTCTCTAGGCGCCGGCGGGAGGGAGGTTCTGGAGAATCCCATGAGAAACGCAGCGCTACATGCGGGGCATCAAGATCAATACTCATCGATTGAGCCCACAACCTGGCATCGCGCGGTGATAAGTTTTCATGGATCAGGGCGGTTAGCAAGTCTCCTTTGAGGCGTTTCTCGGCTTCGCGAACTGCTTTAGCCCTTGACATCTCGACTGCGCAAACTGTTGCACCCTGTTCAGCGACAACCTGGTCGAGAGGATCAAAATCATTGGGGAATCCAACCAAGGATAGATAGCCGCGGGCAACTTTTCCGACAACGATCGGGGTTACCAAGCGGGCTAAGTTTCCAGGTAGGGTTTGGGTGAGGATTATCGCCTGGTGCGCCGCTTGTTGGCGGTTCTGCAATTGATTAGGAAGGGATGTAGGACTGCAAAGCTGTGACAGTAATTCATCCCAAATAGCTGAAAGTACGGGTGAGGCAGCATGGGCAACCGCGATGAGACGCTTATCTTGGATGACCACACCGCGTCCAGAGAGTTCGGCAATAGCTTCCACCAAACGGGATAAACCTCCACCTTCAGCTTCAATTTGAGCCAATTGTGTGTGGATGCGGATCCCTCGCTCCATCAATGCAGCCCGTTGGTTGATGAGGATTGTACTGAGGAGTTTCTCGATCGCACGGAAATCATCGGTTGTCCGGTG
>JBFENN010000288.1:0-3988 GCA_041551115.1 Anaerolineales bacterium | reverse complement strand
CAGGTCTAAGGAATTACAATTATTCCCCATTTTATTTCTAGGAACCCGACACTTTTACTCTGGGTGTCACTGCGATGGGTGCAAAGCACCCTGAAGCAGTCTCCTCCAAAGTGTTGAAATGTATAAAATCAGGGAGATTGCATCGGTCGCTTTGCTCCCTCGCCTAGCAAAGAACGCTAGAGTAAACCAATGACAATTTCAAACTGTCAGGTAGCTAGTTTTATTTTGGAGATTCAATTTCTTGAGTGATTGTGTGTTGGTACACTTTAATGCCGCGGGCTAATTCATTTTCCAGTGCCAACTCAAGATGATCAAGCCGGACGATCGTGACTGGTGAATGTTGGAGAACTTGAACCCAATAGTCAGGTACAAGACCGTAAGCCTGCAAGTATGCCCGTCGATCCGCTGGAAAATCTTCAGAAAATGCAAGCACCTGTACCCTGCAGCCAGCAGGTACCTCCGCCAGAGTAGTTCCAACTTCACCCAACTCATTGTGATCGCTCCGGGGATTATTGGGAAACAACATTTGTACTAATCGGGCAAGCTTTGATTTCCGCGCGTTAATCGTTTGATAACCACAGGCTGGACAACACACCAGGGTGCAGTTTTTATTAACTGGGCAGGATTTACAACCTTGATGTTCCTGAGAAGCATATTGCTGCCCACACATAGGACATTGAATATCCAAATAACTCATCAACCCCATCCGATCAGCGTCAGTAAACGACTCAAGAGACCACCGACAAAAAATGCTAAAGGTATGACCATAAGTACCATTCCCAAGGCAGTTTTCCAATTTCGCTCTTTGGCGATCATCATCACGCTGGCAACACAGGGGATGAACAGAGTGATCGTCACCATAGCGACCACGATCTGCATCGGTGTTAATAATCCCTGGGATTGCATAACGAAAAAGCCTGTGGCGCCAAAATCTCGGCGCATAAAACCTACCAAGAATGCAGCACTGGCTTCAGGTGGCAACCCCAGCCAACCTGTAACTAGAGGTTCCCCAGCTCTAATGATTCGCTCCAGAATGCCAGTTCGATCCAACAAGAACAAGAACACGGCACCTAATAGAAATATCGGGACCACTTCTTTAAGATACCACTCGATACGAGCAGCAGTCTTGACGACCACGTTGGAGAGCACTGGCCAGCGTAAGGGCGGCAATTCAACCAATAACTGCGTTCGTTCTCCTGGCACCAATCGGGCAGCCAACCAACCAATTGTAAGCATGACAACCCCTAAGACAGCGCTCCATATCAGCACTGCGGTTAAGGAAACGCCGGCCAGCATGCCCATGATGACACCCAATTGAGCAGAACAAGGGATCGCAAGGGACAACAATAAGATCACCAGCAAACGCTCTCGCTTGGATTCCAAAACACGCGTTGTTAGTGTTGCCATCGTCACGCAACCCAAGCCTAGCACCATAGGTAGCACCGCCTTGCCATTCAGCCCCAGGCGATGAAACAAACGATTACTCAAGGCTGCCAATCTGGGTAGATATCCCGAATCCTCCAGAACACCGAATGCAAGAAAGAAGGTTGTAACAATGGGCAAGATTAACGCCAGGGCATAAGTCAGCCCGAGCGTCCATAGTCCGTACTCCCCCACCAGCAAATCTGCCAGAAAAGGTAGTGATACAAAACGGGTTACCAAACCTTCTACCCATGGGTTTATGATCTGACCAAAAAGATTCTCCTCCAATAATCCAACTAGAAAACCGGCCCCGAACACACCCACAAACCAGTACAATGCATAAAGTACTCCGCCCAAGATCACCCAACCCCAAATCGGATGTGTAGTCAGGCGACTAAGGAGTGTCGATTTACCTCTCCACCCCAATCCACTTTCCTGTAGAACCAGGGATACTATTCGATCGACATAATCCAGACGCACTCCCTGGATAACCTGTGCTAACGGATCGACAAAGGAAAGCTGCACGGTATGACGCAGAGTCACCAAATCCTGAAATGTTCCGTCTTCAACCTGTTCATGCATCCATTTCTCAGTTACCGGATCACCGCTCAACCACAATAAAGCCAAGGATCGGGGTGCGATCGGTGTGTTTTTCAAATGTTTATCCGCAAATTGAGTGCAGAACTGATCCACAGCAGTTTCTATCTCAGCCGGGTAGATTAATCGGAACTGTGATGGACAGCATTCTTCCAAAGCAGTGATCAATTCTTGGAGACCCCGACCGCGTGTGGCCGTGGTCGGGATTACGGGGATGGAAAGAGTTTCGGCCAGGAGGGCATGCTTGAGCGTCACTCCTCGTGATTGAGCCTCATCCATCATATTCAAAGCCAGGATTAACGGTACACCCATCTCGGCGAGCTGCACGGTTAGCATCAATGTTCGGCGCAGGTTCTTCGCATCTCCAACTTGCAAGATCGCCTTCAGTGGTTCGTAAAGCAACACACGCCCGGTGACCTGCTCATCCTCAGATTGTGGCGGAAAAGTGATCACACCAGGCGTATCAACGAGTATAGTATCCGGAATACTCCGCAAACTACCCCGCGCTAATTCAACAGTTGTGCCGGGGTAATTGGATACGATCACACGTTGCCCGGTAAGTTTTTGAAATAGGACCGATTTGCCAACATTGGGGTGACCGACGAGGGCAATACTACCTTCTCGGTCTTCAGTGTTCATCGGAATCGCCGGATTGTACTGCAAACTCATCTCAGGTCGATTCCTGATTTAATCCGCGCTCAGTCCGCAGGCAATTACGACACAAACCATACAAAACGATCGATCCTGTAGTGACACTTGCATCATTTTTTTCCTGGAAGCGCAATTTGATGAACTCCAACAATTCCGTATCAAACTCGATCACGGTCCTGCAATTCGTACACATAAAGTGATGGTGCTCGCTTGGTAAGGCAGCATCAAAACGCTCCTGGCGGCGATCTTCAGCAAAAACTCGAGTGCTGACCAGGTTTTCATTTTCGAGCCAGCGCAAAGTACGGTAAACGGTTGACAAATTAAGCGTTGAATCTCGTTGGCGGGCAATGTGAAACAATTCTTCTGCAGTAGGGTGTTCGCCAAGCGAATCGAGAATAGAAAACAACAAACGGCGTTGGGTTGTCATGCGACCGCCTTGAGAACGTAAGCGCACATGCGCCTCTTGAACTAAATCACCCATTCATGGCACTCTTATTGCAAATCATTTGCAGTAATTTTAGATCATAATTTTTGCGAATTACAGTGATGTTTATCCCCCTCCCCAATGACATTATGCATATCTTCTATACTTAAAGAAGGATACCCTTTTCAGGAAAGAGATGCTCGTTCAAGGATAAAATTCAAGCACACTCTTTAACACTTGTTCAGTCAAGGATTCATCGATCGCCACCCAGACAATTAAATCTCCAGATCGGAAGTAATAATGCTGCTGCCCCATGCCTTCGAGTTCATAGACAGTTCGGCCTTGGATCTTCGACTCACCTAGGGGCGAAAAAGGCGAATCTCCTCGCGCGATGGCATCTCTCATCGCAGTCATTAAGCCGCCAGCCATGAATCCGATCGGTGTACCGGCCACCCATATTTTTATCTCACCGTGATTGCCATATGATCCTACTGACCCTTTGTTCAAAGGAAATCCTTGGCTGTGCATCATGGACAGCTCAACCAGCGCAGAAGAGCCGGTCACTTTCCTTCGTAAAGGTAATTCTCCCAATTCATCTGGCAATGGAACAGGAGCAATGCTTTCCATACTCCGCAAATAGAGGGCGTAAACCAATCCAAGCCCAACGATCAGCATCCCCAAGCTGATCAGAATGAATGGGAACCATTTCCTGGACATAGCCTTATTATTTTACCCAGAGAAAGTCTCAGCAAGATGGTTTTATGTCAGGAATCAATCTAATTGATGATCAATTTTCGGAAGGTTATGCAATTCATGCCGAATCCAATTGCATATTACGTCTTGTTTGGAATATAATGTCTCTTATCCTTTCTAGTGGAGGCGAAGTCGGAAGAT
>JBFENN010000287.1:0-3996 GCA_041551115.1 Anaerolineales bacterium | reverse complement strand
TTTGGATGGAGGTAACAACTCCGCTAAGCAATGTTGGTGTGACAAAAAGTTCCGATGGTTATCCAAAATGGTCACCAGATGGTAGTCGTATTGCCTTTGTATCATTTCGAGACGGAAATACTGATATCTATGTTATGGACTCAGATGGATCTAATGTGATCCAACTTACTGAAGACCCATATGCAATGGTAAATTTTTTGTGGAGCTCGGCAAGGGACCTATACCCTACCTGGTCTCCGGATGGCAGGCAAATTGTATTTTCATCAGAACGTGATGATACTTTAATGTCTCTCACTAATTACGATACCTACATAATGGACGCTGATGGATCCAATCAGGTTCGATTGTCTGAACCAGGTCATCAGGGGTTGCCTGCCTGGTCACCAGATGGGCAGCACATTGTTCTAGCTTTATCTGGTAATGGCCACTATGATGAGGAGATTTACATCATGGATGCCGATGGTTCCAACCTGGAACGGTTGACCTTCCGTGAGGGGGATGATTCTTATCCATCCTGGTCTCCAGATGGCAAACGCATCTTGTTCGCTGCCGAAAGAAATGGTTTCTGGGATATCTATGTAATAGATGCGGATGCTTCCAACCGAACCCGATTGACGAAATCAGGTAATGATATTGAGCCATTCTGGTCTCCGGATGGCGAGCATATTGTGTTCACCTCAGATCGTGATGGTAATCCGAATATTTATATAATGGATGCTGATGGCTCTAACGTGACTTTGTTGACAGGCGATCCAGGAAATGACAGCAGTCCTTCCTGGTCCCCGGATGGCGACAGGATTGTCTTTTCTTCTGACCGTGATGGTGACTGGGAGATCTATGTTATGGACGCTGATGGCTCTAACGCAATCCAATTGACACACAATAAATGAGTCATAATTGAGTATGATGGGATAATAGTTGCGGAAACTCAAGTCAAATCATTAATCCTTAAGAATCAAGCCACCGGTAATGTATTATCAGCCCTAGGCTTTTGAAGGGTTATCGGCAAATTGCACCAATCTAGCAATTTATAAAGCCTTATGAGGCATCCACTTACTGTGTGAGCCGGACCTGGTCAACCCGGCCTGCCAGTGCTGTTTGATTTCGAGAAACTCGCAACCCGTGACACCCAGGAAACAGTTACTAAATTGGCACGAATGGCACGCTTTGTCATCGCTGATATCACTTACACAGCCATAGATGATGCAACGCGTATTCGTGCGTTACAGATCTATCCGAAACGTAACCAGGTTGCCTATCTCTGTTGGTAATGATGTAAGTCGGTTGTTCCACAGGTAGTGCACTTGCAGCCTCGACAGGTTGCTGAGCTCCGGCGAGATGGATCCACTGAGGAAGTATTCACAGGCGCTCATATAACAGCGTGTGCTGGTGAACCAAAGTTACGTCATCTTTTGGCTGATCCGAATATGATTGATATCTCAATGTAGACTCACTGTGTGAGCACCGCCACTGCCATAGCAAGCCCCAATATCGCGTTGGCTAAGCAAACACAAGGGACACCCTATCACTCTGACCGCTAGATTCCCCATCTACGCGATTTCAAGTGTGTAAAACTTGATGAAAGAAGAACGCCTCCCGGATTAGGAGGCGTTTCTAATATCATTTGCCTATATATGCACATTACACCAAATCAATCATGTTGTGGACGACAGAGAGGTGCATTTTCAGTGACCATATGCAATTTTACATTTTGCTAAGCATGCCAGAAAAAGTGTACCGCACAGTAGAAACTTACTCTGAAGATCCAGCGAGAGCCGTTAACGAAGCTCCTCTGTATAGACAATCTGCCAGCCAATCTGGTCCAACACACCTATCCCCTTCCCTCCAACATTAGCTCCAACCAGCAGCGCCCATGGCTGGATCTGATTGGATAACTCGATCCGGTCGCAGACGTAATGCCTGCCTACTTCTATTTGATGCCATCCCTCTTGAACAGTGTGATTGCTTGCATGATGATGGAGAATACCTGCTGTACCTATCTCGATTGCCTGCAACGTATAGTTCAATATGTCATCTGTCGCTTCGCGGAACCGAGCGCACAGCAGCAGGCGATTTTCATCGTCGCGAGCGGCATATAATGCCACTAAATCTGCTTCACCGACCATTTCGCGAGTAATAAAATCGCGATTTGGATCGAGCTGAACCGGTTCGATCCCATGCCCCTGGTTGTCTTGCCATGTATCAGGGTCGTTTGATTCTCCCATTTGCAGGCGAACCAGCATACTGGGTTGAGGTTTCGCGAAGGGCTCATTCTGGCGCACGAACCTATATATCAGGTAACCCAATGTTGTCAGTTGGCTCTCATATTGCCTGACAGCCTGGTCCTTCAGTGCAACATCGTTTTCAGATAAATCCCATCTATACCAGTTACTATCGATCTCGTACGAACGCCTGGGCGGCAATAAGTTCAACTCGGGCTGATACCTCTTTGGCTCCGGATAGTCGCGACGGTGAACCAGGTATGCATAGAGATCAGGACGGTAGTCTGGATTCTCCCGCTCCAGCATGCTGACCGCCAGGCGAGTGAAAGCGCCGAGAGCCCAATGATCGCCGTGAACATCGTCCGGATGTGGGTAGAGAATCAGGTCAGGGCGGTACACATCCAGGATAGATTTCACATCCTCCAGAAAATCTTCACCCGCGTATACCGAGTTTGGATTGTAAGTTATCTGATATGGGCTTTTGCTGGTTTCACTGTAAGGCGACAAGTGTGGATTATTCCTGAACCAGTTCTCCAACAGGAGTGATGGAGTGCCGCGGTCAGGATAGCTCAAGAAATTCACCTGCCCCGGATCGACGCCAAGCACTTCGAGTGCGTTCAATGATTCCTGCTGGCGCAAGTTTCCCATGCGAATGTAATCTGCAGCTGTAGGGTTGACCTGGTGGAATTCTTCCATCGTGGCAAAAAGGTAACCGTCGCCGTTCGTGGCAATTACCACATTAACCTCCATGCCAAGGCGTTGGGCAGCTAGGATCACACCGGCTGAACTTAGGGTTTCGTCATCGGAATGCGGGGCGAGAACGAGCAGTTTATTGTGCCCCTCAAGGATCAACGGAGCGAGGTCTTGCAATTTTGGGTAATTGTAGACAATCCGATAGATGACGAAAACAACAAGGAATAGAGAGATCGCAACAAGCATTAAGTAGGATAATAATCGTCTACGCCGTTTGTTCACATTTTCCTCCCGTAATGTATCCGCACAAGAATTTGCTCTGCAATTCGATGAATCTCGAAACCTTTGTCGAAATAACCTGTGACCGCTATAACCATAGAAGTGACTGGCAATAAAATAGCTCTTTACACAGCCCTCACCGGCGGATTGACCGCCATCGATAATAGGTCTGGGGCGTAATCTCCAGTGCCCAAGTTGCACCTTCTACACTCGTTCCCTGGCTTTACAGCGCCTAGGCTTCACACAATTTGGCGATGAATTGCTTTGGTGTGCATCTCCCATCATTTGGCGTGTTTTTTTGCCACTTTTTCCACTAATCTTCTCATTCTACTTGGATCAGTTTCAGGGGAGCAGGTCATTCTTCTTATCGCTCATTACGAACCCTCCCACTTTGATAAGAGAAAGAAATAGATGATGTCTACATCGATAAGTAATTTATTATTGCATATTTCCAAAGGGAAATCAATCGAACTCGACACTTTTGACAGGATAGACACAAACATAGGAGTCTTAATATCCCCCGCTGGGAACACCGTGTGGATTCGACACCCACCTGCTCTACCTTTTGTATCGAGGGTACCCTCAACAGAATTCAAATATATTCCATTCAGAAGCCCGCTTACCCCATGTTGTGAAACCCGAATTATAATGGGGTAAAGAAATGTTTACACGCAAACTCGGCAGGAGCAACATTGAAGTCAGCGCTATGGGCATGGGTTGTTATGCCATTGGCGGGCAGTTTCGCGTCGAGAACGGTCAGCAATGGGGCTGGACAGACGTGGATGATAAAGAATCGGTCAGG
>JBFENN010000286.1:0-4022 GCA_041551115.1 Anaerolineales bacterium | reverse complement strand
TTCTTGCCGCTCGCCGCAACAAGAAAGTCATCGGCCAATCCGAAATGGAAGAATCCATTGAGCGCGTTATTGCTGGTCCGGAACGCAAGAGCAGGTTAATCAGCGAAGAAGAAAAACGCATTGTTGCGTATCATGAAGCAGGCCATGCAGTCGTGATGAATTCACTCCCGCAGGCAGATCCAGTGCACAAAGTCTCAATAATCGCCCGTGGAATGGCGGGTGGCTATACCCTGGCATTACCGGAAGATGACCGAACACTGATGCCGCGCAAGAAGATGATTGCTGATATGATTGGGCTCTTAGGTGGTCGGGCAGCGGAAGAGCTTGTCTTCGATGATATTACATCTGGGGCTTCCAATGATCTGGAGCGCGTTACCCGTATGGCCCGCTCAATGGTCACGCGCTTAGGTATGAGCGAAAATCTTGGCCCCCTTGTCTACGGGCAAAAGGATGAACTCATTTTCTTGGGTCGTGAAATATCTGAACAGCGCGATTACTCTGAAGCAATTGCAGAACAAATCGATAAGGAAGTACGATCGATCGTCGACGAAGCACACACCCGTGCCCGTCAAATACTTGAAAAATACAACGATCGCTTAGAAGCAGTTGCAGAGCGGTTGTTGGAAGTTGAAACGATATCCCGAGAAGAATTCGAGAGTATATTTCCAGTTCCTGAACCAAAGACGAGCGGAACCCCCGCGCCATTAGCAGTCTAAAAGTCTTATTGAACAACAAGCATGCCAATGGTGGAGAATCTGCTATAGATTATCCACCATTTTTTGCTTAGATACAATCTAGTCCAAGAATCGACCAGTTTATCTACTCTGGCGGAATACTCCCCTGTGTAAAGTATCATAGATAAATGGCAACTATCTCAAAGCAATCAAGCTACTGTTGAGTGAGCAGAATATTATCAGGTCCTCTATGACGGTTGTTTGTCATGAGTGGATCTGATCGCATAGTATCCTCAGCGACAATCTACAAATAATCTTGATAGATTAGCCCACGATCAAGCCCTACAACAATCTCCTGTAATCTAAAAATGTGGCATCCTTGGCGCATGGATCGTCCTTAAAAATGGGGGGCAAGTTGTACGTACTCGCGTTGTCAGCCTTAGCTGCGGATCACTCCCGTCAGAAAAGCTATTATTTGGTTAAGTTGATCATTGAGAATAAATTTGCTGATTTTCTCTGACACCAAATTCAAGGACCACACTTGGGGTAAGTAGTCGCAGCTTTGAATACGGGGTTGTACAGCAATAATATACCTGCCAAAAAGCCACAATCTACGGACATACCATGGGACAGTTGATAACAATCCTTATTTCACCGAAGTTTGCTCAGATCAGATGACAGCGATAAGCCAATTAAATTATGAATAAAGTACCTCAGTGGAGCTTTTTGATGATCATAGCAACATATCTATCCTGGCAGGAGTTGTCATTCTTACATTTGAATTGGCCCCATTCTCACTAAAATATAATTTGATTGTTGGCGGTATTTTATGCTCAGGAAGACAATACTTGCCCCAACGCGTCTCCAGGAAAAAGGATTTGGTATTTAAAATGTTATGCTCACGAGAATTTATGAAAATAAGAATCATTGCCCATTATATTAATAAAATTTATAAACACTTGACAATATCAAATATAAATCTATAATATAATAGATAATATCTATTGTAAAATTAAGAATGAAAAGATCGTAACCAAAATACCTAAAAACCATTGGAGTTGATATTATGGAGAACGATGTACGATTACAAATATTAAATATGATTTCGGATAATAAAGTATCTGCTAGCGACGGGGCGCAGTTGCTCGAAGCGTTTGGTGAAAAACAACCGGGAAAGCCCCCCTTCTTGAATAGAAACAAGGAGGGAGGTTGGCTAAAAATCAACATCACTGACTTATTGACAGGCAACATCAAAACTACGGTCAACATCCCTTTATACTTAGTTGAATGGGGTATTGGTATTGGCTCCCGTTATACGGATGAACTGAGAAACATCGACTTATCGGAATTACGCGCCCTGTTGGACTCCGATCTGCATGGAAAAATCCTAGAAGTGATTGATGAGGTCGATGGAGAAAAAGTCGAGATATTTGTCGAATAAAACTTGTTGAAACACAAAATCTAGGAATCTCAAACTGATACTTCTGCACACGTATATAATGCATGTGTTCATAATTATAGTTCCAGGCGATAAATGATTACAAAGTGCCCGTGATATACTTCCGCCATGGCAGACGGCAAAACCTTCTCCGGTAAGATAGTGCTTATTACTGGTTCTGGCAGAGGGATAGGAAGGGCAATTGCTCTGCACTTCGCTCATTTGGGAGCGGATGTAATAATCAACTACTTCCGACACCGTGAACCAGCAGAACAAGTGGCTGAGCAGATCACTGCTATCGGTTGTAAATCCATAGTCGTGAAAGCCAATATTGGGGATATGACACAGCTGCAAAAACTCTTCGCGATTGCAGAAGGTGAATTTGGTTATCTACATTTTTTCATCCACAATGCAGCCTCTGGGTACAATCGCCCAGTACTCGAACAAAAACCGAAGGGTTGGGACTGGACAATGAATATAAATGCCCGTTCCCTTTTGTTCGGTGCGCAGTTTGCAGCACCCCTGATGGAAAAAGTGGGTGGCGGAGCCATTGTGAGCATATCAAGTGCCGGCTCAACGCGCGTATTGCCAGATTACGTCGTTGTCGGAGCTAGCAAGGCAGCAATCGAATCAGTCACGCGATACTTAGCAGTAGAGCTTGCACCGAAAAATATTGTCGTAAATGCCATATCACCTGGGGTCGTCCTCACAGATGCTCTACAATTTTTCAGTTCAATTCGTTCGAATGAGGATATCGTTGAACGAGCACTTGCTCATACTCCTGCTGGGAGATTATTGAAAGCCAAAGAAGTTGCAGAAATTACGGCTTTCTTGTGTTCACCTGCTGCATATATGATTCGCGGACAGGTCATTTATGTTGATGGTGGAGCGACTTTATTAGGACCTGGAGTAATTAATTTCCCGGAAAAATCAACAAAGTAATTTCATATTGGAGATGTTTGCTATTATTGGTGCGAGGCACTTCCATAAATGGCACCCAATCGTTAATATCGTTGTTTACGACTGTAAGGCCCCATCAATTTTCCCACAGCCAAAACATGATCTTGCATAGCTTTTTCAAGGTCTCCACGACCAACTCCTGCAGGTAGACCGAGTTTTGTATCCATGGCAAACAAGCGGAAAGAGTAACGGTGTGATTTCCAGGCGGGTGGGCAAAGACCACCATAATAAGTGCACCGAAAGTCGTTCTGCTCTTCCACAGCTAGACCTTAAACGGCTTCAGGAAGCGCACTTTCACCAGCGGGGATCTTTTAGATCAGCCGATGCACCCAAGTGTCCATTGCATCATGCGGATCATCAATTACAAGGGCACAGCTAACGGTTTCAGTGGGTAGGGCTGTCCAACGGAGTGGGGGAGATAGATTTTCACCATCACAAGTATTCTTTTGAGGAATGGTGGCGCCATCAAGAAATGCTCGAGATTCTAAGACCAGCTTCATCTCTCCCCCTCCATCTCATCGCTAACCGGTTGTGTCACTTGTCAGTCATTACGTAAGTAGAGTAGGTAGCCACAAACCGCCAGGGTTTTTTTCGGTTTACCAAAGTAACGCAACTATTCCACAAGCGGAACTCGCAGAGAAACGTAATCAGTAAGGGAAGTTGGCGAGTTATACACCGATTAGTATCGCTCGCGCAGGCGCTCCTTCTACACCAATAAGATTGAGAGGCAGGCAGTAGAGGCTATAGCGTCCTTGGGATACTTCCGTCATATCAAGGCCTTCGACAATAACAATACCTGCTCTCAATAGTATTTGGTGAGTATCAACAAGATTATCAAACGGGGCGATGGAGAAGTAATCTATACCAACTAACTTCACACCACGGTCGACAAGGTATTGGGCACCATCCGCGCTCAACGCAACAAAATTTGTGTGGAATATTGGTGTCGT
>JBFENN010000285.1:0-4033 GCA_041551115.1 Anaerolineales bacterium | reverse complement strand
TACCTGAACCGGTAGACTGTTGGTAAACGGCATCGTTTTCTACGCCAAGCTCGTCGGCGGGGATGATCTGTTCTGCCCACTCTCCGGTATAAACAAAGTGATCGTTCCCAACTGTGTGCATACCCTCCCCAGCTGCGTTTGGTGTTTGGATGAAAGGTTCTGGGACAGCGCCCACAATATATGAGGGCAGGATCCGCGCAGCCAAGACGCCTGTTAATGGCAGTGCGACAATGTTGAATAGTATAAATGCCAAGAAGAAAGGACGGTGTTTTTGATTCGGACTCGGCAACTTCCCGAAAATCAAGCTGTAAGGGATACCGACAAATTGGACAAGCAGTAGGGCTAGGATCAACTCTACTGATCCAAATCCAAGTTCTGCACCATAAATTGCCGCAACTCCGATGATTGTGCCGATACCATCGGCATATATTAGGAAAGCGATTAAGTACTTAAATAATTCGCGGTATTGCCGCACATCCTTAAGCGTCGCCCAGATACGTCTAGCACTTACACCAACCACATTTTCCCCGGTCTGTAACTCAGCTGTTGCTGCTGGGGGTTCAGGAATACGGCGGAATAGGGGAATCGCGAATATCCCCCACCATATTGCCACACTCAGAAACGACATTCGTGGTCCCCAGGTTCCAGGAAGATATTGGAGCATGACGACATTGATGGCTAGTAAGATACCACCGCCGAGATACCCCATTGCAAACCCACGGGCTGATACACTGTCCAAGTCTTGTTTTTTGGCAATATGAGGAAGCAGAGCGTCATAGAACACATTTGCAGCCGTAAAACCGATCCGTCCAACAATAAATAGTATTGAAGCCAGGAGCCAATCACCGGTTTTTACGAAAACTAAAAGCCCTGTTGCAACAACTCCCATCCCGAAGAATACTGCTAAAAACCGTTTCTTTCCGCGCATAACATCCGAGATGGTTCCCAAGAGGGGCGACATCAACGCCACGATAAAGAGCGACACACTTAGTCCCATGCTCCAGTAAGCTGTCGCAGTTGAAGCGCTTGGTAAAGTTGCTCCGGCAACCTGGCTATAATATACAGGTAGAACAACCGCAAGTATTGTGGTCGCAAAGGCGGAATTCGCCCAGTCGTACATGGTCCAAGCCCGAATACGGCGGTTATATTCTCTCTCGCTGATGTTTTCGTAGGAACTATAAGTAGTGGTTGCCATGAATTGCTCCTGGTGTTTCACAAGCAGTAACAGTAAGGAAGAAATATTTTTGCATGCATCCTCAGTCCACTATGCACGGATGTATAAGCAAACAGCATGAAACTGGGTTATCAAACCTGCCAAGAAGATAGTTGAGTTTAATATAGTCTAAGCATATAAGCAATATGGAAATCATTTAATGAAGGGAATATCTATCAATCCTTATATTTATTTCAAAGGGTGTGAATTTTCGCATAAACTCTGATTAATGTAATATAATAATTACAATCCTGCCCCGATTATTGCTCATTATTTGCGGGGTGGAATTTATTAATCTTTTGCGCTCTATCGCTATTATTTAGTCATGATTATTGCTGGATAATTTCTTATCAAAATTGTGACTATAAATCGGGTTTGCCTGTCCGATCCAAGGTTAAGGGTCACTGGCACTTAATGAGCGCAATTGTTATGCGTTCTTTTTTTATATGGAGTTGAGCTCATGAGCACGGAATTCTTATTTCGCCTAATTGGTATGGCGGTTTTATTTGTTGTGGGAGTTTTCTATGGGGCTTTTTTGGGCGATGCCCTTGGTGCTTCTCGAGAGATCTATGCCGTTGTTGTGGGCTTGCTGGGCGCGTTATTTGGCTTGATTTTGACACCGTTTGTTACCAACCGCCCGGTTCAGGGTATTCGCAAACAGCTAGGGCGTGTATCTGCTCAGACTCTTCTTGCTGGGCTTATCGGTCTCTTGGCAGGGTTGGTCGTTGCCGCGCTGCTGGCGTTTCCTCTATCATTACTACCTGAGCCATTTCGGAATATCCTTCCTTTCATAGCGGTGTTGTTTTTTGGGTATCTCGGCGTGGCTTTATTTGTTATGCGCCAGAATGATATTTTCTCAATTTTACGGTTTACCCGTCCAGCTAGAGCCGGATTTGGAGACGATGCGAATATGCTCAGCTTTGACGGCAGCAGAACTATCTTGTTAGACACCAGTGTTATTATTGACGGTCGAATTGCTGATATTGCTAAGACAGGGTTTTTGGTCGGAACGCTGGTAATTCCCCGATTTGTGTTGAATGAACTTCAGTATATAGCTGACTCAGCGGAGAGTTTGCGCCGCCAACGTGGTCGTCGTGGTATGGAAGTCTTATCGCGGCTTCAAAAAGATACGACGATTCCGGTTCGTATAAGCGATATCGACGCTGAAGGTGTGCGTGAGGTAGACGACAAATTGGTTATTCTGGCAAGGCAGCTACGTTGCCCTCTCCTCACAAATGATTACAACCTTAATCGGGTTGCAGAATTACAGGGTGTACCGATCCTAAATGTCAATGAGTTGGCAAATGCGGTCAAATCGGTTCTGCTCCCGGGTGAACAGCTTGAGGTGAATATCATCCAGGAAGGTAAGGAGAGCGGCCAAGGTGTTGGCTACTTGGATGATGGAACGATGGTGGTTGTTGAGAATGGGCGCAATCATTTGAACACCCAATCGATGGTAACAGTCACCAAAATTCTGCAAACTGCAGCCGGCAGAATGATTTTTGCGCGAATAGAGGAATAATCTCTGATTCGAAAACGATCTGTGGCGATCGGATCATTTCAAGTGTCAATATTATGCGAGAATGGCTTACAGGTCGTAATCCTGTCTATGAGGCGCTGGTAGCAAAACGAAGGAATGCTTACCGTGTCCTTATTGCAGAGGGGGTTAAAGAAAAAGGGCGTATCACAGATATATTAAAGCTTTGCGAAGAAAGGCGGATATTAGTTGAGCGTGTAGCACGCTCACGGATAGATTCGCTTGCAGCCAAAAATCAAGGTGTTGCAATAGAAGTTGGTGGTTATCCATACAGTGACCTTGTTTCGATCTTAGAATTTGCCGGGCGATGTCCTGAACCACCATTAATCCTGCTGTTGGATTCGCTAAATGACCCTCATAACTTAGGATCATTGATACGGACTGCTGAAGTTGTTGGTGCTCATGGAGTTGTTTTACCTCTTCGGCATACTGCTGCTATCACACCGGCAGTTGTCAGTGTCTCAGCGGGGGCCTCTGAACATATGTTGGTGGCACGTGCGAATCTTGTACAAACGATCGAGACTCTAAAAACCGAGGATATTTGGGTTTATGGGTTAGATATGTCTCAAGAAGCCCAACTACCCAATCAAGTCAATTTATCCGGTGCCTTAGCACTGGTTGTAGGCAGTGAGGGCAGTGGGATGCGAGCTTTGGTTCGCTCTACTTGCGATGTGCTGTTGCGCTTGCCAATGCGTAGCCGGATAGATTCTCTAAATGCTGCGATTGCAGGTTCCGTTGCACTCTATTTGGTGTGGCAAACTCGGCTGTATATTGGTGCAGAGCACCATTGACGGCACTGGTGAATCCTGATAGACTCACGCCCCGTTGTAAAATGCACTTTGAAAGCTGGGGCGTGTTTTTTACCAAGCGCTCATGATTGTTCCCCTTGTCGCACATGTCAGGCTCTGGTATAATCGCTCTCGCCCTTTTACAGGGAGGCTTACAGGCGCCGACGTAGCTCAAACGGCAGAGCAACCGCCTTGTAAGTGGTAGGTTATGGGTTCGATTCCCATCGTCGGCTTCCGTTGATAGTTGGCGAACAGAGCTGGAAAGCCAGCTCTGTTCTCGAACCGGCAACGGTTGAGTGTGGGAACAACATAATATTTCTGGGCGGTTACCCAAGTGGCCAAAGGGGGCTGACTGTAAATCAGCTGGCAGACGCCTTCGGAGGTTCGAATCCTTCACCGCCCACTCGTTGAACTGCTGACGGGTATGGTTCCCACCTCTGTCAGCGCGTAGTGCAGCATCACAGCGCCCTCATAGCTCAGACGGTAGAGCACGTT
>JBFENN010000284.1:0-4041 GCA_041551115.1 Anaerolineales bacterium | reverse complement strand
TGATTATTACGTTGTGGGTGTGACTAAGTAGGCCCGTATGGGTGATAGCGAGCGTATAGGTGAGTAAATCGCCTGGAGAGGCGAGAAGGGTTGAAGCAGTCTTCCTAATGTCGAAATCATGCATCGCAGCCCAAGCGTCAATCCGGCCCCAACCATAAGTGTTGTTGGGGGTATCCGTACCTGGGACATCCCCACAGTCTTGCTCAGCGATCATTGGTATCGCAGAACGTGTGATGACTGACTCGAGGGCATCTACTTCGCCGCGCAACTCGTCGTTCGTGGATATTAGCAAAGCCGCCAACCCCGCGACATGCGGTGCGGCCATGCTGGTCCCTGAATCATAGGAGTAAGGGACGCCTGTTGTAGCTGAGCGGATGCCTTGTCCAGGTGCGGTGATATCCGGTTTCAAGCGGTTGCTGTTGTCGACAGTGACAGGTCCGCGACTGCTGAAATCAGCAATACCTACTAATCCTGTCAAATCTGGATCATACCCGGTTGCACCTACCGAGAATGACTCATCATAAATCGCTGCCGGATACTGTACGGTACCACAGTTTGGTCCCTCATTGCCCGCGGCATGGACGGTAAATATACCGGCTGCGTGCACATTTTGAACAGCCTCAAGCAGAACCGCAGGATCCGTGCATCCTTCGGAAATCGTGCACTTCCATGAGTTGTTGATAACATCCGGTGCTTTTGACGGATCTTCATTCTCATTGGCTAGATCTGTTGGCGCGAGAAACCACTGATAGCATTCGACATATGATTCAGGTGTGCCAACGCGATCGGCCATATTGCGGCAGCCAATCCATTTCGCACCTGGCGCCATGCCAATCTGATTTTCGGCGCCGTCATCACCAACCATCGAGCCCATCGTATGGGTGCCGTGGCCGTCATCATCACACGGCTCATCGCTTTCAAAGCAGGGGTTGTCAGGTTGGTCATCATGGATTGCATTGTGCCATGAGTAATTGTGATCAGCCACACTGCCATCCCAGCCGCGGTACTGGTTCTTGAGTGCTTCATGCTGCCAATAGTAGCCGGTATCTTGCCCGCCAACTACTACCCCTTGACCGGTGTATCCGGCTGCCCAAACCTGGGGAGCATTGACCAGTGCAATATTCCATTCCACGCCGCTGCCTGTTTCTGCAGATGAGGTTAGCATTTCGGTTTGTGGTAGTTCTAGCTGCACACGTGGATTGGCGTAGATGCGCTCAACATCCGCTCGTTTTGCTAGCTTCTCTACCAATTCTGCATTCCCCCTGACCCAGATCATATTCACAATCCAGTAGGGGCGATGCTCGACCCCCGCCGCTTTTAGGTATTTGACCAGTGGGGCTTGGCTGTGGGCAGCATTCTCACGCAATTGCTGGTAGACGAATTGTCCTTTCTCCACTTTGGTGTTGAATTGCTGGGCGTCGCTTATATTGGCTCGTTCCCGCAGATACAGCAAAAATTCAATTTCTCCACTGTTGTTCGTGGTCTGCCTCACCCAGGGGTCGATCTTTGCTTCCCAGTCGGTATTTTCTGCAGCAGGGGTGAGCCCAGCTTGAACAAGGGTCGTAAACAGCAGTGTGATTATTACAAGTGGTTTTAGGATCGAATGCATGCTGCAGTCCTAATTGTTGCGAGAATTATGGTTGGTTGGATCCAGCATTAACTATCTTGCTACCAGATAGATAGCTGCCATTAAGTATAGAACTGGTTCGTGATAAAGATGTGAAAAAGGAACATTTTCTCTTTTTTCATTTATACGCTTAGAGTGTGGCGAGTGTTTTAATTTCTGGCCAGATAAAGGGCAGTACAGCCAATGCGCCCAAACCTAGTGCAGCGATAGCAGTTATGATAGCTGGCATTGGCAAGAAGGCTATAAGAAGCGTAGCAACAAGCCCACCGATTAGTGTGGCGGCAATCACCCTTGGTAAGGTTCTACCAAGTTCGAGCATCCCAGGGAATTTACGGTTGAGCAGGAAGAGCAGCAGTAGCGCTTCCCCACTGAAGGCTAAGGAATTTGCTAGTGCAATCCCAGGTGCACCCATTGACCGTGACAAACCTAGTGCCAAAAGGGTGAAGGTAACCGCCATCAAAACAGATGCAAGCAAGGGTGTAATAGCGTCCTGTTGGGCGTAAAAGCCGCGCGCACCGATTTCTAGCAGTGCGTGGCCTACCAACCCGAGCAGGAAGGCACGTGACGTCCAGACAACAAGCGCACTGCCTATTGGGTCAAAACCAAAGAGTTCGACCAGCGGCTCAACTCCAATCGCTACCAAAAGAGAAACTGGCAGCGTAAATGCCAGCAGTACTCGCACCGCACGGTTGACTAGGCTGGAAAAGCGTGTTCGCTCTTTACGAGTGATTTGTTCTGAGATTGATGGGAGTAATGCCGTTCCGAGTGCTGTTCCGATCAACGACTCTGGCACCTGCATAATCAACCAGCCATAGACCAATGCGGTTATTGAACCCTCCGGTAAGCTCGAAGCAATATTGTCTGGGATATATACCAGGACGAGATAGATAAAAAATACATTTCCAATCCGGGGGATCATGATCCGGAGGACTTTCCGGACACCCGGATGATTGAGATCGATAGCTGGAACCCAGCGGAATCCATAGCGGATTAATCCAGGGATTTGGATGCCTAAGAACAAAACCGCACCTAGCACCGTTCCGTATGCCAGTCCATAAACGCCTAATCCCAAGGCGGGTAATGTAATTGGGCCAATTTGGTAGCCGGTTTCTGGAGCTAAGATGATTACACCAATCAATGTGCCGATATCATACATGCTCTTCGCCAGAGCTGGCAGCAGGAAGTGCTGGTTGGCTTGTAAACCAGCAATAACTAACCCGCTCAACGAGAAGAGCATTGTCGCAATCAGGTTCAGGCGCATCAAATCGACTACTAGGGTTTGTTGGACCGGCGAAAAACCGGGTGCAATGCCAAGGTTCGATCCCACTAACTGCTTGGCATAAACAGCTACCAGCACCGAGATGCCCGCAGTTGCTAAGAAAACGAGGTTGGCGATGCGTGAAAACAAGTCCCACATCTGCGGGCGCCCGCGTTCTTCAAGATATTCTGACAGGACCGGGATAAACGCGATCGCTAAAGCGCCGCCGGAAATTAATCCGAAAATTAGGTCTGGTAGATTATTAGCCGCGTTAAAAACGTCTAAGCTAGCAGTGAGCCCAAATTGACGGGCAATGAACAGTTGTCGCACAAATCCGAGCAGCTTTTCGAGACCTAAAAATACCGCAATGATCAATGCTGAGCGGGCGATGTGAGTCAGGCGCATTGTTTTGTGTCCTTATCGGAGCAGACTGGGTTCATCGCATTTTCTTTAGTTGTTGCCAGAAGATTATTGTGGGTTTTTCAAGTATAGCACGAGATAAGGACAGCTAGGCTTCCCAACGCCGCGTTTTGTTGCGCCGCATGGATAGATGTGATAAAATCACGACGCCCAGGAGGGGTTTCCCTGCTGATCCATGGAGGGATGGCCGAGTGGACTAAGGCGGCTGTCTTGAAAACAGCTGTGGGTTTACGCCCACCGGGGGTTCGAATCCCTCTCCCTCCGCCTTGCAGAGGGATGTCTTGGGCAATATTATCGGGGAGGTGCCAGAGTGGTTGATTGGGGCCGCCTGCTAAGTGGTTGTCGGGGGAAACCTCGACCGCGGGTTCGAATCCCGCCCTCCCCGCTGAATTATTCGCCCGCATAGATGCGGGCGTTTTTTTCTCCATCTACCATGACACTCATCTTCATGAAGTTGATTCCAACACATTCGATAATTATAGAGCAGATTATTTCTGTGACGTTATAGATGTTGTATACTTGGTATTATTTTAGACCGTTTCGCGGTGCAGACAATTAATGGTAGCGTAATGGATATTAACCTAAACGAGAAAACTGGTATCGTATTTGATATCAAGAAATTCTCCATTCACGATGGTCCCGGTATTCGCACAACGGTATTCCTGAAAGGCTGCCCTTTAGCTTGTTGGTGGTGTCACAACCCGGAAAGTCAATCTATAGGGGTTGAGATTATGAT
>JBFENN010000283.1:0-4047 GCA_041551115.1 Anaerolineales bacterium | reverse complement strand
GCTTTTGCTAGATTATCCACTATGGTGGATGTGATAAATTGAAGTCAACAGGAGTGTATGCGGCGGATTAGTTTACACTATCTGTAAACCTTGTGATATGATATTTCCCATTATCTAGGCTATATAAACCTGATCTCGTGCTGACACCAATCGTTTCTACAAAGCTAAATACACCTCGCCTGCGCCCTCAATTGATCACAAGGCCGCAGTTGATCGATAAACTGGATGCTGGTGCTTGGTGCCCATTGATCCTGATATCGGCCCCAGCAGGATATGGCAAAACGACCCTGCTAGGTTCCTGGATCGCCTCTAGAAGTCTAACCGCCGCATGGCTATCCTTGGAGCCTGAAGATAATGATATCCAGCGTTTCTTGATCTATCTCGCGCATACATTAGCCAGCGCGGCACCCGAAGCATCTCAAACCGCGCTAGCGATGCTTCAATCTACACATACTTCATCAGTAGATGCAATCCTGGCTGTGATGATTAATGAGCTCTCTGCGGTTGATAAGGATTTTCATATCTTCTTTGATGATTACCATGTTATTGAAAAATCTGAAATTCACCACGTTCTCGCGTATCTGATCGAGCATGTTCCTGGTCAGGTGCATTTTGTGATTGCAGGACGTTCAGACCCACCATTACCACTAAGCCGCCTACGGGCGCGCGGCCAATTATTGGAAATTCGTCAAGCTGACCTGCGTTTCTCGACAACGGAAGCTGCAACATTATTTACCCAGCTCCCAGGAACTTCCCTGACTGGCGAGCAGATTACGGCAATTGAATCTCGAACGGAAGGGTGGATTGCCGGGCTACAACTAGCAGCATTATCGCTTCAGGGGCGTAATGATGCCACAGATGTAGTGCAAGCATTTCGAGGCAATCACCACTATGTGATCGATTATTTAGCAGATGAAGTATTCAGTCAGCAAGCTCCTGAAATACAGCAATTCTTAGTTGACAGCGCTATCCTCGACAGATTTACTGCCGCGTTGTGCCGAGAAGTGACGGGTTATGAAAAATCGGCAGGATTGCTTCGTGAAATGGAAGCAGACAACCTATTCCTCATACCCATGGATGATCGAAGAGAGTGGTACCGATATCACAACTTGTACCGCGATTTTTTAAAGACCCGCATGGATCCGCAGCGGAGCACAGAACTGCATATCCGCGCCGCAAATTGGCTTTTGGACGCCGAACAGTATCCAGACGCAGTAAAACACGCGTTGGCAGCTGACAATATGGATTATGCTGAAAGAGTCATCAGCCAGGCAGTGGTCGCAGCGCAAAAACGTGGTGCGTTCGGATCATTGGATGCATGGCTCAATACGCTTCCGGCAGAGCGTCTACTGAATAATGTGATCCTGGCAACGAGTAAAGGTTACAGCGTTTACTATACCAAATCGTACCAAGATGCGCTGCCTTTTGCAGAGGCAGCTGAGAAATGCATTGACGAAACAACCAATGATTCCATCCGCGGGCAGTATCTGAGTCTTAAAGCCCATTTGGCATTGTGTACCGATGAATTTGGGACATGCCTGGATATCGCTACACAAGCGCTTGACCTGCTGGATGAGGATGAAATGGTCTTCCGCACCTTAACATTAAATGTCATCGGTCAAGTATATGAACTGCAGGGTGATATAAGCTCAGCTGTTGATATCTACCGGCAAGGGTTTGAGTCCGCTTGGCGGGCGGGTGATGTGATTGGTGCATTGGTAGTAGCAGTAAACCTGATCTTTTCGTTGAATGAGCTTGGGCACCGCCGTGAGGCTTTAAGATGGTTCGAAAATCATCTAAACGCTCCCAAGCAGCTAAACAAAATACCCCGGTCACTTCAGGATGCTGCGCTCTTAGCTCCAAGCTTGTTAGCTTATGAAGCAAATGACCTGGTGGTTGCGAGGGATTATGCTGAACGAGCAGTAACAGTGCTCAAGAAATTGGATTTTCCGCACGGCACTATCTGGGGCTTATACATACTCGCAAAAATAGACCTAGCTGAACACCGATATGCTTCTGCAAAACAATTATGTGATGAAGGTCGTAGGCTTGCAAGGCAGATTGGGAGGGAAGCTGTGCATGGAACATTATTCTCTGCATTAACTGCGCAGGTAGATTTGGAAAGCAGTACGCAGCAATCTGCGCGTAGATGGGCGGATCGGTGTGGATTTACCGAGCGAGATATCCCAACCCACTGGTTGGAACAACCATACTTCACATATGCCCGGATCCTGCTCGCTGATGGTCAAATCCAGGCAGCAAATCAATTGCTTGCAAATATCCAGCAGAGTGCAACTCGAACCAGCCGGAAACGAAAAATAATCACGACACACCTATTACTGGCCCAATCATCGCTGGTGGAAGGCAACCAGGCACAAGCCTGCGAACATCTTGGGATGGCGCTTGAATTGGCATCTGCTGAAGATTATCGCCGTGCGATTCTCGATGAAGATCCAATCTTGCTCAAACTTTTACCGGAAATGCTTTCAAGAGCACCAGAGTTTGTACAGAAACTCATATCTGCTGAACAGCAGCAACCGGAGCAAAACAATTTGTCCGGCACTTTGATAAACCCACTCACCCGTCGTGAGCTTGAGGTACTGGGACTTGTCGCCAGCGGGATGTCCAACCGTGAAATCGCAGAGAAATTAGTCGTCTCCTTGGGGACAGTCAAAAAACACCTCAATAATATTTTCTCAAAGCTATATGTAGAAAGCCGCACACAAGCCGTGGCGGTAGCTCGCAAGCAAGGTTTGCTAAGCCAAACCCATTAACCATTCGCCTCCAAGATATATCAACCCCCCGAATACAACTTTAGACGAATGACATATCAACCTACTTGCAGGTAAAGTTGGTGTGACTTTAGATTTAATAAGTTAATTCGCTATGGAAGGGATCGCCTGAAATGAAGGATCACTGCTCAACGGAAGGCTGGGATTACCAGGTCACAATCACTGGATATCTGGATGAGCATCGACTAAAAACCTTACAAGAAAGCCGAGTAGATCGATTGCCTGATGGGACCACAAGAATTTCCGGCATCACTGACCAAGCGGCATTGTTTGGGATTTTGTATCACATCCGGGATATGGGTGTCGAGCTAATCGCAGTAACTCGTAGTGCATGCAATGGATAGGAATTTGAAACTGATTTTAGAAAAGGAGCTAAACTGATGAAAACTCGTTCAATTCTAGGGAAAAAGAATACATCGTGGCAGTTGCCCTTCTTTGTTATCTGGACCGGGCAGACATTTTCGCTCGTTGGGAGCCAGTTGGTGGGCTTTGCTTTCGTCTGGTACCTCACCGACCTGACAGGAAGTGCGAAAGTGCTGGCTCTGGCAGCAACGATGGAGTGGCTACCACGGGTCCTTATTGGACCTTTTGCGGGTGCGGTTGTAGACCGCTGGAACCGGCGATCGGTAATGCTGGCTGCCGATAGTGTCACAGCTCTGGCGACAGCAATGATAATCTATCTCAGCTGGGTTGGTGATATAGCCCTCTGGCACATATACCTGCTGATGATGGTACGTTCGATCGGCTCGTCTTTCCATTTCCCCGCTATGCAAGCCACTACCTCACTGATGGTTCCCGAGGATTCCTTAACCCGGCTGCAGGGATTGAACCAATTGCTGCAGGGAGCTATGAATGTCATCGCCCCGATCCTGGGTGCTGTATTGATTGCAAGTATGCCGATCTATGGTGTATTGGGAATCGATGTCATAACTGCATTGATCGCCATCCTGTCCTTGCTGCTCATCCAGGTCCCACAACCTGAACGCACACAAAACCCTGAACGTGGAAGCAGCATGATCCTAAAGGAAATGCAGGACGGTTTCAGATACGTTTGGGATTGGATTGGGCTCAGGAAGGTTTTGGGATTAGCCGTGGTGATCAATTTCTTATCCATGCCAGCTCTGATTTTGATGCCCATATTCGTAAAAACACATTTCCAAGGTGGAGCCGGCGAAGTTGCTGGGATGCAATCAGCTTGGTCAATAGGGTTTCTCCTGGGTGCGCTGCTGTTGAGCACTTGGGGCGGCTTTAAGAG
>JBFENN010000282.1:0-4057 GCA_041551115.1 Anaerolineales bacterium | reverse complement strand
TGGGCAGTAACATCGCGGCAATAACCGAAGCCATTGCTGCTACGGGAGCGATAGACAAGTCGATCGATCCCATTAGGATAATAAATGTTTCGCCAAGTCCCATTACTATTAATGTCGCGCTTTGAGATAACAGTCCGAGCAGTGTAGCTGGCAGCAGGAAACGCGGGCTGCCAATAGAAGTTATGATAACCAAGATAATCAAGGTCGCGATGGGCATGATTTCTACCCAGGACGTATTCTTCCTAATTTTGTTCATTCGGGTAATCACCGACATAGGAATGAACTCTCCTTTCAATTCACCTTTAATTCTCACCCTTATGGGCGGACAACCCAAACTACATCATATGCTGGATGACATCAACCGGCAATGGTTTGCTCTCTGGGGGTGCTGGAATACGTTCAGTGATCTCTCCATCTTTCATGGTGAGGATGAGGTTGCTCAACCCAATTGTCTCCTCCAGCGTATCAGCAATCAATAGAAATGCAATCCCTTCCTGGGCTAATCCACGGATTAATTCATAGACTTCTTCTTTGGCACCAACATCGACACCACGGGTGGGGTGATCCAGTACGAAGACTTTGACTTTGGAAGCCAGCCACTTTGATAGCACAACTTTCTGCTGATTCCCCCCGCTGAGATTTAAGCATAACGCCTCTGTGCCCGGGGTTTTAATTGCCATTCGGTCAATCCAGTCTCTCGCTAAACCCTTCTCGGCGCCAAGGCTCAAGAACCCCCTGCGCATCACACTGCTCAGGTCCGGGAGTGTGATATTAGGTCCAATGCTTAGGTACAAGACTAAACCCTCCGTGCCCCGGTCTTGAGGGACATAACCAATACCCGATTGGATCGAAGCGGCTGGCGAACCAAAATGTAAAGATTTGCCATTAATCAATACCTGTCCATCATCAGGTTTACCCAGTCCCGCGATAGTACGGCAAACATCCTCGCGCCCGGATCCGAGAACACCGGTTAAGCTGAGGATCTCGCCTCGGTGGAGATCAAAACTCACATCCTGATAGTGACCTTGCTTGGATAAATTTCTCACACTGAGCACAACATCTTCTGAGGGGGTAATTTGCTTATCCTGCCGGTAGTACTCGCCCTTCAGCTCCCGGTCAACCATCAACTGGTGCAGCTCTGCCTCGTTTGTTTCGCTGGTAACCCGCTCGGCAACACACTGCCCATCTTTGAACACATAAATACGATCGGTTAATTCTAGGATCTCGTCCAAATGGTGGGAAACGAACAGGATCGATGAACGCTCTTTAATCTTGCGGATGCGGTCGAATAGTAGATCAATCTCACTTTTCTCAAGCACCGTAGTCGGCTCGTCCAAAATAATCAGCGGTTCGTGCTGCGTACGGTCTTCTAGTGACATCACCCGGGCAAGTTCCACCATCTGTCTTTCGGCAAAACTCAAATTTCCAGTATATGCCGATGGATCGATTGATAATTCCACTTTTTCGAGCTGTTTTTTTGCTTCGGCGCTCATTTTCCTCCAGTTAATCGTACCAAAGCGGATAAATTGCTCTTCATTCCCTAAAAATATGTTTTCCCGGACCGATAGATTAGGTAATGACGACTGCTCTTGAAAGACCATTGCCAGGCCGTAATCTTCGGCTTCTTTAACACTGCGGATGTCAGCCTGTTTACCTCTGACCAAAATCTCGCCTTCATCAGGACGGTAGGCGCCAATCAAGATCTTCAAGAGGGTTGATTTTCCCGCCCCATTCTCACCCACCAGCCCAACGATCTCGTGTTCATTTATATGCATATCCACATTGTCAAGCGCCCGCACTCCCGGGAAACTCTTAGAAACGTTGCGTACTTCAAGAACTATTTCAGTCATTATTACCTCGGGATATCACTTAATGTATGGAAGTTTGCTGCGATCCAATGTCAGGATTACTGCAACCGTAATGATGACACCTTGAACTGCCAGCTGAACATAACTGTGTACACCTGCCAAAACCATCCCATTGCTGATCACGATGACGATCAACGCGCCGATGAGCGTTTGAACAACGCCCCCCGTACCACCGGTGAGTGCTGTTCCCCCGACAACAACTGCGGTGATCGCTGCAAAAAGCTGGTTCAAACCTGCCGTAGACGTGCCGGCCCCAATTCGGGCAGAGTTCAAGACACCACCTACCCCAAAAAAGAATCCCGCTAGGGTGAAGGCAAGAATTTTGTAGCGGCTGATTGGAATTCCAGCCAGTTTCGCCCGGTCTTCAGCGCCACCAATAGCGAAAACATAGCGACCAAATCTGGTAAACCTTTCTAAGAAAAATGCAAATAAAAACATCCCCAAGCCAAAGAAAGTTAAGTTGGGGATTGGACCGGTGTTTCCACGTGCCCATGAGAGGAGCATGGGATCCAATAATGGCAGGTTCATCCCATTTGACAGCCATGTGGCTAATCCCAATCCGATATACATCATACCCAATGAAGCCATAAAAGAAGGTATGCGTAGTTTCGCATGAAAAACCCCCGTACCAAACCCCATCAAGGTCCCAGCTGCGACAGCAATCAAGACTGCCAGTAAACCAAAATCGTTGCTGTTGAAATAGTTCTCCGCCAGCAGACCGATGATGACAGAAGTAAGCGCCATGACACCTTCAATGGATAAGTCAATACTGCCCATTAAGATAATGAATGTCTCTCCGATAGCGATAATGATTAAGATTGAACTCTGTCGGGCTAGATTCCCCAAATTAATTGGGCTGAGAAAACGGGGGTTAATCAGGGTGACCAAAGCCACCAAGCCGATTAATATAAGCAGCGGACCAACAACAGGTGGGATGTGAAGCTTCTGGAGACCGCGCAAGCGAGTGGAAAATCCATCAGTTATCGAGGACATCATGCTCCTTACTGGTAAATATCTTTGGTTCTATGCTACATGCTACTGGGGTGGTGGGCCCACCACCCCAGTAGCATTATTCATTTCACAGTCTTGAGCTGTATTGCGAGTTGTTGTGCGACTGTGCTCACGCGGTGTTGGCAGTTCTGCCATACCACGGTGAGGATAAGTTAGGCGGTGATCAGGCCTGAACGCGTCCCCAGAGATCAGTCCAATCATACTGCGGGATACCATCAATGTACTCTGCCTTGATCTCCGCAGCATTGGCCGAGTTCACATAAACCGGCTCAAAGTAGAACTCACGGTGTTCCTGCGGCTCCTTCGCAGGGTCAAAGACACCTGTCGCCGCCTGGTAAGGAATTGCCAAGCCCATGCTACCCTGCCAGATCGGGTCATTGTTAACCGTGGCTGCGAATTCACCGGAGATGCAAGCGTTGATCGCTTCACTGGTGCCGTCAATACCAACTACGGGGATTTCACCAGCCTTGCCAGCTGTCCGCAACGCTTCCAAAGCACCGAGACCCATATTATCGTTCGCCGCCCATATACCAGTGATGTCCGGGTACTTCGCCAGGAATGCCTCAGTCAATGCAACCGCTTTTGTGCGATCCCATTCAGCGGTCTGATTTTCGAGCAGTTCAATACCGGGGTACTCACCAAGGGCTTGCTTTAAGCCATCGGCGCGTTGAATTGCAGGGACATTGGCGAGTAAACCATCTAGCGCAACAATCTTGCCCGAACCGCCCATGGCCTCAAACAGCTCTTTGGCGACATAGTAGCCAGAAGGTACGCCATCAACACCCATGTGAGCAACCCAGTAGGGGTCGTAATCCCACGGGTGCAGATCATCAGGCTTATTCCATTGGGACAGGAAGTAAACCTTGTTCTCAGCGCAAAGATCTGCAATCGGTTTAGCATCAGGGGATTGGTTGGGGTCAATATTGAAGACCACATTCTCACCAGCTTCAGAGATCAAAGCCCGCATGAGCGTGAGCTGTTTCTCGCTGTCTCCTTCACAGAGCAGTGCTCGATAGTTGGGTCCTTGGCCGATAGACTCTGCATATAGACGACCGCCACGGTTCCAAGCAGCGTGATATTCATTGGAGAGCGTGCGGATGACGGTGCCGGTATAGAAAGCATCGCCTCCTCCAGAGGGTTGCCCACCCTGGGTGCAGCCAGCGAGCGCACCTGCGCCA
>JBFENN010000281.1:0-4059 GCA_041551115.1 Anaerolineales bacterium | reverse complement strand
CGGCAGCCATTCCAATACGCTGTTTCTCATCTCTGTTGACATTATCTTTCTCGATAAACGGAGGCTCAAGCTGCAAGCGTTGATTGAATAAAGCACCACCGTGTGTGCGCTCCAGAAATCCTTCCTCCTCCAATTGTTCAAGGTCTCGACGGATGGTGATTTGAGATACATTTAACAGGGAACTTAATCTTGTGACTCGCACAACCCCCTGAGCGCGGATAATCTTTTGGATGCGCAGTTTTCTTTCTGCAGGGATTAAACCGGATAATTCTTCAACCATCTCATGAATCCAGGGCAGAATATGATGAGCCAAAAGGAAAAGATCACACTATTGATATCATATAATGAATTGTTTTGATTGTCAATGAACTAATTTGATCGTTTTCCGACTTGTGCAGAAGGCAATTGTCCTATATACTTTACAAAAGAATATATTTGTAAGATATTTGGTTGTGTATAAACAAAGTTTCTCCAGGTGTAATGCACCTTTCATCAAGTAATTTTGTTTAAAGTGAATTTGGCACGCTTCACCACGCGCTGTATGGGGGACTGAATTAAGTGAACAGCATGGCAGCAATCTAAAGACACTGACGAAGGCCACACACTTGAAAGTGCAGGTGGTTTACTATTGAAAGGAGAGAACCAACCATGTCTGAAGCAATTTCATACCGCAAACCTGTCGTTGATTGGTTGACTGTGGTTGCAATTGCAGCCATCTCGATCAGTTTAAATGTGGCCGTCCATGAGGGGGTTCACGCGTTGGCATGTGTAACTGTTGGCGGCCAGTTGCTGGAATATTCGGCATTGTACGAATCCTGCGACAGTCCAACAGCATTACAGGCAAAAATCGTAGCTGGTAGTGCTCCCACCTTGAATCTTATGGCGGGCGGACTTTTGTGGATCATTCTACGTTATTCAAGGAATTGGTCTTCTGAAACCCAGTTCTTCATCTGGCTGTTGATGTTGATGAATTGGTTTTATGGCGCAGGTTACTTTATTTTCTCCGGCATCGCCAACATTGGCGACTGGGCAGTCGTAATCAATGGTTGGGAACCAAGTTGGTTGTGGCGGGTTCTCATGGTCATCGTTGGCACGATGTGTTTTTTATTATTCGTCCGAGTAGGATTAAAAGAATTCGGCAAGATGGTTGGGGGTGGTGATGCCAACGAGCAAGTCTCTCGAGCCCACAAGCTCTGCATTCGGTCCTATATCACCGCTTTTGTGGTGGTTCTAATGGCCGGTTATTTCTGCCCCTATGGACCATTAAGCTTGCCCGTTACGGCTGGCTTGTTCGCTGTACTTGGCGCTTTATCACCATTCCTGTGGATGACGAGATGGTTTCGATTAAGCCGCTTTGAGAAACTCGACAAGGAACCCTTAGAAATCCACCGCAAGTGGCAATGGCTGGTTGCATCCTCCATCGTCGTATTCATTTATGTTTTCATCCTGGGAAGAACGCTGTATTTCTAGCGAGGCATCCGACTCATAGCAGCACGCATGAAAGTTTTTCCAGCTTCATCCAGCCGGCAGTGTTCACGGATTTCTGCCAACGGCTGGAACGGGCACGAGCAACTGTACGACCATGCTTTGGGGAAAGCTTATTTTTTACTTTGTGCTCCTCGGGAACCGACTATTGCGCTGGGGCAGACTGCGCCAAGGGATGATTAAAAATAGCTTTCAAGACGTAAACGAAAAGAAAAACCAACAAAACAGCACCAAAGACACCCGGCGACCAACTACCAAAATCATCGAGCAGGAAACCACCCAGGGTCGGAGCGATGACCCGGGTCAGGCTCTCGATAGAGGCAGAAAGCCCCAAAATGCCACCAACTTCCTGTGGCTGGACGGCTTTGGTAAGGGCGCTGGAGATGACGGTATTCAGCACCCCACCAGCAAAAGCGGTCGGCGCAAGGATGACGAGCAACATTGCTACCGAGGGCGCAAACGCCCAACCAAGCAGCGAGAACGCCATGATTCCCACACTGGCGGTGATGAGCATATCATCACGGAAGCGTTCGCTCAATTTGCCAACCAAACCGCCTTGCACGATGACGGATAAGACACCTACGTAAGTGAGAATGTAGCCGGTTTGCTGGGCGTCAAGTGAGAAGCGGCGCAAGGCATAAAGCGAGAAGATCGTCTGGAAGATGGAAAATGCTATCCCGAAGACGAAGCGAGTGATGAGCAATGAGCCCGAGAATGGACGCTGAAGAGCACCCAGCAGGGCGCTCAGGGTGAATTTTGGGGGTTCTTTTTGGGCGAGTTCGGCACGTTTTTCAGGCGTGAGTGATTCGGGCAACCACAGGGAGACCATCAACAAATTGATCGTCACCAAAACTGCCGCTGCAAATGCGGGGACGGCATAGCCCCACTGGCTCAAAAATCCGCCAGTGGCAGGACCAAAGATAAAGCCCAAGCCAAAAGCAGCGCCAATCATGCCCAAACCTTTGGCGCGGCTCTTTTGGTCGGTCACATCGGCGATGTAGGCTTGCGCCACGCTGATATTTCCACCTGTGATACCGTCCGCAATGCGGGCAACGAAAAGCAGCCAAAGAGTCTTGGCAAAACCAAGCAACAGGAAAGAGATGAGGGTCCCGAACAAGCTCAGCAGCAGGATCGGGCGGCGTCCGAAGCGGTCAGACAAACGTCCAAGCAAAGGAGCGCCAATCAATTGTGCCGCCGCATACGAGGCGACAAGAATCCCAATCAGCGTATCACTGGCGCCAAAACTTTCGGCGTAATAGGGCAGCAGGGGCAAGATCAGCCCAAAGCCCAGCAGGTCAATAAAAACGATCAAAAAGATCGAAGCTAAAGGTTTATTTTTCATCACACCCTTCCACAGGGGCTTCAAACGCAGGCAAAATTATAAATTCCTGCGGTGCAGGGCGAGCTTTCTTGTTAATCCCCATCCAGGCAAACTTCGCCATCATCATAATCAGGCGCGGCCATCTTACCAACTTATATTCCACAAAAGGTTTTCTTTTCGTTTGCAGCAAGCGTACCAGTTCACGGGCGGGCACATCAGGTGGGTTACCAAGAGCCTTCAACACCAGCGGGAAATTCTTCATCGTCTCTGCAACCTGCTCACCGATCACTTCATGCACATCGAGCATACGGGTAAACATCATGCCTGGATTAAAGCCCACAAATTGCACGCCCAAATCGGCATATTCATCCGCCATTGTACGTGTGAAAGATGAAATCCATGCCTTCGTCGCCCCGTACAAGCCCGTCGGTGTAGCTGGGCGCAAATCGCTGCCCATTCCATACAGGTTCACAATCATGCCGCGCTGGAGCGGTTTCATGTAATGCAGGGCAGCCTGCGTGCCATTGATCGTTCCCACGCAATTCACGCGGAAGGTTTTTTCAGCGACTTCTGGAGCGAAATCCAAGATGCGGCCTGGCGGCGGGGCGATGCCCGCATTGTTGATCCAAATATCGATTTGACCAAATTTCTGGATGGCGAAACGGGCGAGCGCGTAAACCTCGTCGGCGACACTCACATCACATGCGAGACCCGAAACCTGCCCTGGTTTATCGAGTTCTGCCACTACCGAATCGACCACTGTTTGTTTTCGCCCCGAAACGACCACCCGTGCCCCAACCGTAAGCATCTCTTCGGCAATTGCGCGCCCAAGTCCACGCGTAGAGCCGGTGATAACGGCGACTTTATTTTCTAGATCCATAATACCCTCGTAGTCATGGCTTCAGCCCATCTCAAACCACAGTGGAGCGCAGCTTTGCCAATCGCTTCGCCCGAAGCGACTGGCAAAGGTGCAATGTTAAATCTATTTATGTGCAATGCGGAATGTTGTTCAAAATAAACGGTCAGGTTTTGCCGCATTGCCTGGGTAAATGCCTTTTATGGGGATGGTTTTGTTTCAAGGAACTTTATGGCATTTACTTATGTGCAATGCGGAATGTTGTCCAAAATAAACGGTCAGGTTTTGCCGCATTGCCTGGGTAAATGCCTTTTATGGGGATGGTTTTGTTTCAAGGAACTTTATGGCATTTACTTATGTGCAATGCGGAATGTTGTCCAAAATAAACGGTCAGGTT
>JBFENN010000280.1:0-4118 GCA_041551115.1 Anaerolineales bacterium | reverse complement strand
TTTGAATACCGAGTGGTACTCACCTGCGAAGCTGTCATTTACATAGCGGCGGGTGCGGATTTCAATTCGGCGGATTTTTTTCATTAATTCTGGTGAAAGCATATCTTTCTCCGTTCAGTATTTTGCCTCGGAGTCTTCCGCTGGACAGCTCCGAGGCATTTCTCAAATCACATCCCTCATTATGGAACGTCGGTGTGATCAAGTATCCGTTGAACCAAGTGGTCGCTGGTGATGTTTTCCGCTTCAGCCTCGTAGTTCGTAATGATCCGATGCCGGAGCACATCTGGTGCAATCTGCTTTATATCTTCCGGTGTGACGAACCCGCGACCCTTTAAAAAGGCATGCGCTCGAGAGGTGTTAATTAAGTTTATGCTCGCCCGCGGTGATGCCCCGAATTCGATCAAATTTGCCAATTCAGGGAGACCATTTTGGGCTGGTTTGCGTGTCGCCATAACTAAATCAATTACATACTCCTTGATCTTCTCATCCACATAAATCCCACGTACGATTTTGCGAGCATGAAGAATCTCCTCTGGGCTTATAATCGGGTGGACATTTGGTAAGACTGCTCCAGTCATGCGATCGACAATCAAACGTTCCTCTGACCGTGATGGGTAATCAACCTTTACCTTGAGCATAAATCGGTCAACCTGTGCTTCAGGCAAGGGGTATGTGCCTTCTTGTTCAATTGGGTTTTGGGTTGCCAGCACGAGAAATAGATCATCAAGCTTGAAACTCTTGTCACCGATCGTGATTTGTCGTTCCTGCATCGCTTCTAAGAGTGCGCTTTGTACTTTTGCTGGAGCGCGGTTGATCTCATCTGCCAATACCAGGTTAGAAAATATTGGGCCTTGATGGACACGAAAGTCTCCCGTCTGGGGGTTATAAATCTGTGTTCCGATTAAATCGGCTGGTAGCAAGTCTGGTGTGAATTGGATCCGTGAGAAACCAGCATTGATAGTCTCGGAAACGGTTTTGATCAGTAGTGTTTTTGCCAGTCCGGGTACACCCTCTAGTAAAACATGCCCATCAGCTAGTAAAGCGATCAACACACGTTCAACTAACGCTTCTTGACCCACCATCACCTTGTTGATTTCAGCCAATAAATCTTGGATGAAAATTGCTTCCTCTTTCACATGCATATTCATTTCACGTACACTTGAAATATTCACTTGTTGCTCCTCTACTTATGTTTCTGTAGTTCACTCTTGGGTTTTCATGTTGGTCGGCGAGAGAGAAATGTTTCTCGGACTACAGCATCGTACCAAAATTAATGTAGATTTGTCTTTATCTATGGCTAACATTTGCCTTAAGAGAACCTAAAGACGCTGCCAATACAAATATAGTCTCCCTGGTGAGGTTGTCGTCTGACATGGGCTCAAGATTGAAATCTGAGCGTTATAATGGAACTAAGTTTTAAAGTAGGGAAGCCAGAGCAGCTTTTTTTAGGCTGGTTGATATTGTGCAGACTGACATAACACGGGCAGATCTCCCGCTCATACTAGCAATCGATATTGGCACATCATCGATTCGATCTCTGCTGTTCGACCGACTAGGACGCTGCATTTCAGAAGCGACATCCCGCCAACCGATAAACCTAGAGATGGGAAACGACGGTCGTGTGGAGATCGCAACCATGAGTTTAGCAGAGAGTTGCTGGTACTGTATTGACGAGACCCTGGAGAAGGCGGGAAATTTTGCTAACCGGGTGGCTGCGGTAGCCATGTGTACTTTCGTCAGCAATATTCTAGGGGTGGACAAGGAACTTCAGCCAATTACACCAGTCTATACCTATGCGGATACCAGGCCATCAAAGGTTGTTCCTGGTATGCGTGCCAGCTTCAATGAAGAACAGATTCACCAGCGAACGGGCTGTGTTCTACACGCCACCTACCTGCCGGTAAGGTTTATTTGGCTCGCTCAATTTCAACCTGAAGTTCTGGTACAGGTACAGCGCTGGATGACGATCGGTGAATTCCTGTACGCGCAGCTCTTTGGGGAAACCGCCGTAAGTTATTCAGTTGCTTCCTGGTCTGGTTTGTTTAATCGGACGCGGTTCCAATGGGATGACGAAATATTGAGCAAATTACCTTTGGAGGTCTCCCAACTATCCCAACTTGTAGAATTAGATCACGGGTTTCAAGGACTGCGAGCACCCTTTGCACAACGATGGCCTGCACTTAAAGAAATCCCCTGGTATCCGGCAGTTGGAGACGGGGCGGCGGCAAACATTGGTAGCGGTTGTATAAACCATAATCAGGTTGCCATCTCAATGGGCACATCTAGCGCTGTCCGGGTGGTTATTCCAGACAATATACTGCCAGTTCCAAGCGGCCTCTGGGCTTATTGTGTCGACCGGCAGCTTGCTTTGGTAGGGGGTGCACTAAGCGAAGGTGGGAGTTTATATGCGTGGTTAGTTAGTGTTTTGAACCTCACAAAGTATCATGATCTCGAGGCAAGTTTAGCAAAGCTGCTCCCAGCTGGACATCGCTTGACACTCCTGCCACTCCTTGCTGGAGAGCGAAGCCCAAGATGGCGGGGGGATGCACGCGGAATGATCTCGGGTATCACAATTGCTACAACCCCACTTGAGATACTACGGGCAGGTATGGAAAGTGTTGTTTTCAGAATAGCTGAAATCTACCAACTACTTACTCCGCTGTTAGCAACAAAGGCCCGTGTAATTGCCAGCGGTGGGGCTTTATCGAATTCAAAGCTTTGGACACAAATGCTATCCGATACTCTGGGTAAACCAGTGGCATTATCATTGGATCAGGAGGCTTCAGCACGCGGTGCAGCAATGCTTGCGCAGCGCTCGCTGGGCTTGGTGGACTCGTTAGATGATTTTCCATTACCTATCGGGAGCATCTTTAAACCTAATCTTGCGGCACACAAGCTCTACCTAGCCGCGATGCAGGAACAGAGAAATTTATACGAAAAAGTATATATCGAAAGGAGTTGAACAGATGACACAATCTGACATCGGTTTAATAGGATTGGCGGTCATGGGACAAAATCTGGTCCTCAATATGAATGATCATGGCTATCGAGTGACAGTCTTCAACCGGACTGAATCTAAGGTGGCTGATTTCCTAAACGGTAGTGCTCGTGGGACACAGGTGATCGGGGTGAAATCTATTGAGGAACTGGTCAGCACACTTAAGCGCCCGCGCCGAGTGATGATGATGGTAAAAGCCGGCCAGCCGGTAGATACGCTTATTGCCGGAATAACCCCATATCTAGATCCCGGTGACATCATCATTGATGGTGGCAATTCAAATTTTCATGACACTATCCGCCGAACTGCTGAATTGGAAGGTAAAGGGTTCTACTTCATTGGTGCGGGTATTTCCGGTGGGGAAGAGGGTGCTCGCTTTGGTCCATCGATTATGCCAGGCGGATCGCCAGAGGCATGGGACGCGGTGAAAAACATCTTCCAGGATATCGCTGCTAAAGTTGATGACATTGTCCCTTGCTGTGATTGGGTTGGTGAGGATGGCGCTGGACATTTCGTTAAAATGGTGCATAACGGGATTGAATATGGGGATATGCAGTTGATTAGTGAAGCGTACCAATTGATGCGAGATGCCTTGAACATGAGTTACGATGAATTGCATAAAACGTTTGCCTCGTGGAACGAAGGTGTACTCGACTCCTATCTAATTGAGATCACACGGGATATCATGGCATTCCAGGACGAACAAGGACGTCCACTTCTCGAGTTGATCCTGGATGCGGCTGGACAAAAAGGCACCGGTAGGTGGACAGTCAACGCCGCTTTGGACACTGGAATGCCGCTGACATTGATAACCGAAGCAGTTCAATCACGCTCACTCTCAGCCCTCAAAGAGGAGCGAACTGCTGCTTCCAAGCTGCTATCTGGTCCCAAAGAACACTCTCTAAAAGTTCCCAGCAGCATTGTTGACGACATCCGTTTGGCGCTGTACGGTGCAAAGATTATTTCCTATACCCAGGGGTATATGTTAATGCGTGCTGCAGCAGCAGAATATAGTTGGAATCTAAATTACGGCGGCATTGCCTTGATGTGGCGCGGTGGTTGTATCATCCGCTCAGCATTTTTAGGTAAGATTAAGGAAGCCTATGATAATCAAACGGAC
>JBFENN010000279.1:0-4164 GCA_041551115.1 Anaerolineales bacterium | reverse complement strand
CGGCGAATGGCAGCCCTTCACTCTAGCAGAAGATGTGTACTGCGACGAGTTTCCTCTTGGTGGGTTGGATTGGACTCCCGATGGACGTAAAATCACATATACGCGTAACTTTGAATACAACCCCGAACCGGGTTTGTATCCTTGGTCGATCTATCATGGGATTTGGACGGTTGATATCCTCAGCGGAGAAAAGCAGGAGCTGCTCCCCCCCGGCGGACCGAATCCGTTGATCAAACCTCGTTGGTCACCCGATCAAAATCTGATGCGTTTTTACGAACTTGTCTTTTTCGAAGGTGCTGGAGTTCTGCAAACCTGGGATAGCGAGACCGGGCAGCGTATGAACTGGTTGAACAGTGCTAAAGAAGTATACCCGGGCTATGCCAGTTGGGCGCCGGATGGCAGCTACATGGTCTTCGATGTCGCCAGTTACGCCGGCTTCCCCGGCGGCGGTTTGTATGTCAGTACACCAGACGGCGGCAATATATCAAAGCTGTTTTCTGATCCTCTTTACGCAGCTAGCCACCCAATTTGGTCGCCTGTTGACAACTGGATTGCGTTCACATCAACGAATTTCAGCACAAATTCCGTGCTTTCTTCCAGCCTGTTGGTCATCCAGACCGATGGGCAGAATCTACAAATCATCCAGCAATCCGAAAAAGAATTGATGCCGATTGTCTGGTCGCCAGAGGGGAATGAGCTGCTGTATGGCGACAAAACCGATGAGGGGATCGATCTGTTCCGGACCAATCCCAGCGCCGGCACAAGCACACTTGTCGGCAAAACGACCGATTGGAATGCAGATTGGAGCGCCCTGCCGCCGCCCCATCAGTTCAACCCCGAATCAGCTGATTTCATGACCATTGAAGATTTTCCAGCTTCGACCAGCATCATGCTCTATGTTGGCCCCGGATACCAGCTGATGCTGGGAGACCCGAGCACGGGTCGGGAGGAACCGTTGACCGAGAGTATGCGGGTCGCAGGTTTCTATCCCTCGCCAAGCGGACAGCGCTTGGTATACGGCAACACCCTGCTGAAGTTGACATTCACGCCGACCGGACAGGTTGAAGCCCAGCGGGTGGCATTACCTTCTTTACCTTTGGATGGAGAGCTGAATTGGTCGCCAGACGAAGGGCACTTGGCACTGAAGGATGAAAATGGTGATGTCTGGATGGTTGATCTGGACGGGAACGCGCTGCCGATCCCAGATGCGAACGGCTTGCCGGCTTGGAATGCGGATGGCAGCTGGGTTGCGTACTGCGATGAGAACAGCACCTTATACGTTATTGGCCCGGATGTCGCTCCTATGGCGGTCGCCAAAGATACAGCCTGCCAACCAAGCTGGTCAGTCGCAGGGAACTGGCTGGCATATACCGAGCTCGACAGCACTGCACAGCAGCCAAACCGGATTGTGTTGTACGATGCCGAGCAGGACAGCTCGCGCGCTCTGGTCGAAAGAGCCGTTCTAGACAGCTGGTCTCCAGATGGCCAACTGGTGGCAGTCCGCAAGGATAACTCACCTGGGTACGGTGCAGATGCCTATACGGTCATTGTTGCCGACCCTACCGGGGAGAACCAGGTTGCAGTCGGTAATTTCAAACCCAGTGATACTGGCCAGCAAGGATGGGTAAATGTACCGGATGTTTATATTTTTGGTCCCTATCTGATTGCGCCCGATCTCGGAAGCGTGTCGGCGTTGGCGGACAGCCTGTTCGATGTCACTCCCAGCGGCGCCAGGTTGCTGAAAGGTATCGGCAGACAAGATTTGGTGACTCTGGCTTGTGCGCGCATGTCAGGCGGCGACCAAGCCATGTTGGGCACGTTCTATCTGACTGGAGTTCCTGCGGAACAAAAACCTGGTCTTTGGGGTTGGCTTTCACCGGATGGTGAGTGGGCTGCACTGTATACCTACCAGACCGCAGGTGATATCCACCAGCTTGTAGACTGTGTCCACGCCGAGCAGATATTATTGCCAGCCGGGAGCAAGCCTCTCGAAGAAGCCTTTTCTCCAGACAGCCGCTGGCACATGACCTCGTTCACCAATAATGATGGCAATGGAGAGCTGCTGCTGAATGACTTGACAGCTGGGGATCAAATTAGCATGACGGCGGTCCCCAATCCGCAAGCGGTATGGCTGCAGGATCTTGTTCTGCCACCACCTGAGACTTACACAATAACGGGCCAAGTCAGCATCGCCAATGACGGGCCGGTTGCAGATGTCGAGATTTTGGTAAACGGTAAGGTACGCGGGCAGTCCAACGAAGCTGGTGAGTACAGCGTTAGCGGGTTGGAAGCTGGTGATTATTCTTTGGAGCCCCGATTAGCAGACTTTACGTTTTCTCCGCAGAATTCGCCGGTCAGGGTACCGCACAGTGCCATGCGGGTTGATTTCTATGCGGTGCCGATCTCCGTTGACGAACCGGCTGTAGAAGTTGTCTCCCTGGCAGCCCCAACTACAGAAGTCAGCAGCGAGGTCCTGGTTGACAGTTGGGATACCCTTGCCAGAGAAGACCCCACCATGCTTGTTGGAGGCTTGCTGCTTATTTGCCTGCCGATTGCATTGGTCATCCTGGTGATACTGCTGATCCGTCGGATACGGAGACGGCGTGTAGCGCTCGTGGAACCCGAACCCGAAGTTGAAGAAGTACTCGAGATCAAAGCGCTGCCGATGCCTGCGGAAGCTGAAGCCGAGACTCTGATGCGCGAAGGTGTTGCTTTAGCTAAAAAAGGAAGGAATAAAGAAGCCTTCAAAGTTCTGCGCAAGGTCGCCAAATTGACCCCTGGAAACCCTTCCACATGGCTGTGGCTCGGATTGACCGCCGCACGCACTGGTGACCGCCGCTCGGCGGAACGCTGCTTCCGGCGTGCCAAGCAGCTTGGTCACCCCAAGGCAGACCAGGCTCTGGAATGGTTGGGCAGCGGCAGCTGATGCGCTGGTAGCCCTGTATATGTCTGAGAGGTAGGTGTTAACAAGCTGATGTATTAGATCTAACTACTTCCAATATAGACAAAGCAATTTCGGAATACATCCATCTTATATGTTGATAAGATGGATGTTCGATATTTAATGTGGATTACTGGGTCTTTATATCCATATTGATTGTAAGTAACTTCAATTGATATTGGAAGACCTGATGTCCTGAAAAGTTTATATTACTGATATAACTATCCGCAGTCATTTTGATGGCTTGGTATATAATTTGATTAGTTCGGAATTCCGTGGTGGAGCAAATTCTCCTAATTTCTTAAATTGGCAGAAAAGCTGCATACGTAAAATAATCTATATACTTGTTTTCTATTAGTCCGCCTATGTTTTCGACAGCGGATAGATACCTATGGAGACATTATTCATAACCTCGCCGGATCATGTACGGCGTGCCTATGATCAAATTGGAAATAGAGCAACAAATTTCCTAGTTCATGGGGAAGGTAGCAACCGGCAGGCGTGGCTTGAAGTTAGTTATGTCGAACGCCTCCGGGAAGAGCTTACCGTCATTTCCCTTGACCTGCGCGGTTATGGCGAAAGCGATCTACCGACTGATCAAACAGATTTCACCACAGGTAAAATGGGGCGCAATATTCAGGCCATTGCTGACGCCTTCGGGGTTGAGTGTTTCATTATTTGGGGATTGTCTTTTATTGTAAAAATCAGCCGCTATTTAGCCACCAAGTTCGAGCGGATTGCCAAAATCGTCTTGATGGGGGTGAAGAGGCGACCAGGCGTATCTGACGAGATTCCCAAGTGAAAAGTGAAATGAAGGGCTTGCCTATTTGGGTTTGTTGTCGTCTATCTGGTGTGTTCTCGGTGGGAGAATTTATTGGGTTTCGATATTGGTTGCCATGGAGAGTCTTATCATATAGCATCCCCGCTCATTTGACTTGGGTATATCGGTCATTCGCTGACCCCATTGCTGGTGATGCTGCAGGTAAAATACTAACGGTTGCGGTCTGTAAAAAAAATTTCTAGGAGTTTAGTGAGCTTGGCATATAAAACGATCGTCATTACCGGAACGTCTTCTGGAATTGGCAAAGCAACTATGCTCTACTTGGATAGGCAGGGTTTTCGAGTCTTTGCCGGTGTGCGCCGATATAACGACATTGAAAACATCACCAAGGAAACATCCTCAAGAGTAAGGCCTTTGCTACTCGATGTAGTAGATGAAGCAT
>JBFENN010000278.1:0-4226 GCA_041551115.1 Anaerolineales bacterium | reverse complement strand
TCAAAAAGCGTTGTCAGCCGAACAAAGTGAAGATCTGCTTAGGACTTTAGCAAGCCGTTTTGAGAAGTACATGAACCGCCATCAAGGTTTTGAGTGGGCTCGCGTGCAAGCAAAGCTGGAGGCAAATCCAGAAATCCTGTGGTCGCTGAGTGAAATGGAAAGGACCGGTGGTGAACCAGATGTTGTTGGTCATGATCAATCCACTGGTGAATACATATTCTATGATTGTTCAGCAGAAAGCCCGAAAGGCCGCCGAAGTCTTTGTTATGATCGCGAAGCTTGGGAGGCAAGGAAAGAAAATAAACCGCAGAATAACGCCCTGGATGTGGCCGCGGACATGGGAATCGAGATTTTAACCGAAGAACAATACCGGGCGCTGCAGGAACTTGGAAATTTCGATCTGAAGACATCCAGCTGGGTGAAAACGCCCGCTGCGATTAGAAAACATGGTGGGGCCATATTTTGTGACCGCCGCTATGACCATGTCTTCATGTATCATAACGGCGCAGAATCGTACTATGCCGCCAGAGGATTCCGCGGCTGGCTGAGGGTCTAAATGCCGCCCCTGGCCCATCGCGGGGCCCATCTGGTAGGCGCCGGGCCAAATGTAGACTGAAATCGGAGATGGTACCATGAAGCATGCTGTGATCCTCGCCCAACTGGTGACCGACGCGGAGAAAGAACCCAATGTTCTAGGCTTGCTCGTTTTTGGGTCTGTCGCAAGAGGTACACAGCGGGAGAACTCAGATATCGATGTAATCACGGTTTTACAATCCAGTAAACCTGCCTCAGGCATACACAACACCACGGTCGAGGGCATCAAAGTCGGAGATCTTTTTCTCACGTACGAGGTCTTGATCCACAGCGTTGAAAACGTCCCCTACTTATTACATCCTTTGGAAGGTGCGAAGCTTCTCTTTGAGCGTGATGGATTGATCCAACCTGTGCTGGAGAGGATCCGGGAGTATTACCTCAACCATCCTGAAATCGCCGCTGAGTGGAACAAGTATTACAGTCTGCTCCAGGAGGAGAAAGCCCAGTTTGGATATGAGCAGACCACAATTGTCGACGTATGGAATGATCTCGAGAGACGTTATGCTAGCGGCAAAACCAAGCGGCGCTTCTTCAACGCTTTTTACATGACCAATCCACTGATCTTTTCCTTGTTGAAGAAGTTAATGTAAGGTCAGCCCAAAAAAAGCTCGCCCTGCAGGCTGGGGATCCTGCGGCGGGCTCAGGTAGATTTCTACACTTTAACCTTTTCAGGGCTGAACGGTTTTACCGCCCCCGGCCCAGCGCAGGTAAAGCCAACATGGGGTGACTTCCCGCTCTATCATTGTGAAAATAAACCCAAAATTGAACTTGCCTTGAAAAAATTGTATACTAAATGCACAGCTGGCCGGATGTCCCCAGCGAGCTGAGTGCGTTTGCCCGTTCCTTCCGGATGCAGGACTTCATCACCCCAACAAGAAAGGAGTTGTAAAGATGGCTAAACCAACATATCAGGATGCTACCCTTATGCTTCAGATCGCCCAGTGGGGGGCTGCGTCGGGAGCCAATGAAGCTGCCAACTGGATCTGGAGCGACCAGTTCATCCCCGACTACGCCGGGTTTATTGAAAAGTACCCTCCGGGCAGTGATGGGTTCGCCAAGGTCTCCAGAGTATGCGGCTGGTACGAAACCATTGGGACCCTCTACAAACAGGGCTTGATTAACGAAGAATTGCTTTTCGATTGGTTGGCTGTATACCTCGTTTGGGACCGGGTCAAAGGCATTGCCCTTGGACAGCGAGCGCAGCTCGGAGAGCCCCGGATATATGAGAACTTTGAAGCCTTGGCGGAAGCCCAAAGAGGCTGATGGCTCACGACCTTACACGCTTACGCGGAATGCTGGATAATGGATGGTCAGATGGGTGGGTAGTCTTCGCCTTCTCAAGGGACGGGCAAACTGCCGCCTGCTGCCCATCCTCATATTGAACTCAATCAATCGGTATCCCTTCACAGCAGAACACCGAATCATGCGCAGTTTCGATCGGATCGACTTCGCACGTCAAACCACCTGACCCTGCCTCCACCCAGAAGGTGGGATCCTCCCCAAGCATCCTTACCAGGACAATCAATGGGTTGGGGGAACAATCATAATATTCGCCATTTCAATGTAGTTAGAATGGAGCAGATCATGCTTGTAGCTGCTGCGGGCATGCCTGTCGAATGACCGATCTGGACAAGATCTCGAATCTGCCGCAGCCAGGCGGAGTTTATGGCATAGTGCCCAGCAGGCAGCGCTGTAGGCCGCCAGCATGTTGGCGGCGTTAAAAGATGACACGGTATCTACTAATGGCTGCTGGCGCGGCGTTTGTACGCCAAGCTGTCCATATGTATTGTGACTGGAACACATTGCACGGGTAATTGAAAACTGAGTGGCGAGTTTTTACGCATCAGGCTTTTTTGAACAATTGACAATCCATCAGATGGAGTGGCTCATTCTATCTGCCTTCCCATTTCTTCTCCAGGCTGTCTTTTCACGAAACCTACCCTATTTACCATGTCATTCTTGTATAGGGGCGAAATGTGCTGTATACTTTGATAGTGATAAATTCCACATAAAGTTAATATTTCATCGCTTGTTCATCGGAGTAACATCATCCCGTGTAATGCTCTCCTGTATTTCGAAAGGAGGGCAGATTCTTTTAACGAAAAGCATCATGTAAGCGACGCCAATTAAACATGACCGGAGGGAGAATAACGGAGTTAACGATGAATAGTAAACCAAAGATGGAGCAGAAGAAATACCACAAGTTCATCATCCTGGGAGGCACTGTTATAGTACCGCTATTATTAGTGTCTCTCCTTTTGGTATGGACAGCGCATGCATCGTATGAAATACACACGAATGCAGGCTCATCAACACAGATTGATGTTTATTCCCAGGAGACCTTCAACCTTGAGTTTTATTACACCGGCGACAACCCGATCAATGCATCAATAGCCGCAATTGCATTTGCCAGCCTGCTATCGCAAGAATCAGGATTGGACATTCAAGCATCCATCCATAGTTGTGAAGCAAGTATTGTGGAACACCTCGGCGCCGGGGATGCAGACCTGGCACCACTGAGCGCTATTGCGTATGTTCACGGACATGAAGCTTATGACATGGAAGCCCGATTAGTTACCGGGCGTTTTGGACTGGAGTACTTCAGGAGCCAAATCAACGTTCCGGCAGCAGCTGGTTTCACAGACATTTGGGATCTACAAAACACTCGCTTCGTGATGCCTGTCCCCAGTTCTACTTCGGGTTACATGGTTCCGTACCTGATGATCTCCGAGACTACCGGTATGACTCCCACCCCGTTCTTCAGTGAGGTGGAATTCGTTGGCAGTCACGACCAGGTAATCAGGGATGTGTATCACGGTACTGCGGACTGTGGGGCGTCCTATGATGACGCCAGGGTAGCTTTGGCGGGTGAACTGCCTGATGTGTTCACTGTGGTCGAAGTCCTTACTTATTCCGAAAATATCCCAAATAGCCCCTGGGCGTTCCGTTCGGGTCTCGATGAAACAGTTGTCCAAACATTATCCGATGGGATTATTGCAGTCTCTGGCACACCAGAAGGCGCAAGTGCACTGGAAACGTTATTTGGTTTCGCCCCGTCCAGTATCGGGGTTACCCAGGATACCGCTTATGACATCTGGCGCGATCTAGTAGCTACATTTGGATTAAGAATGGCAGATTGTTACGCTGTCTATATGCCCGTGCTCCTTAGGAGCATCGGACAATGAGGTCACTAACTACCATTTTGGCAAGGATGCAGGTTCTAATTTGATAAGGTCAAGGGGATAAAAACGAGACCCCCAGTAATGCAGGTTTGATCAACGCCTATTGGGGGTTCGTAGGAATATGAGTAGAAATCAGCAATTTACCCATTGATGATTTGCTGGCGTCTGAAATGCCAGCCATCCAGGCGATTGGTGCGCAGTTCACCCCACAGCTTCCGTTCAGCGGGAGTCATATTTTGGCGCATTTCAAGCGCCCTTTGGTGAATTACATCCGCAATGCGCTGGTTCGTGACGATGTTATCCTTATCCATTGTCCCCAAAACTCAATCCTCCATATAATCTTTCCCTTACCAATCTTATGCATCTTGCCCCATCCCAATTGGGAGGGGGCTGGGGGTGGGTGGGTTAGGTAAAAATACAAAACCTGCAAATATTGAAACTCGTAGATTT
>JBFENN010000277.1:0-4250 GCA_041551115.1 Anaerolineales bacterium | reverse complement strand
ATTTCCTGTGGGAGCTAACCCCGCTGCAAATAAACCAGCCAGGGTATCAAAACGGTCCGCGAGTCCAACCAATAAGCCTGCTGTTGAAATCGGCGTCTCATCTCCAGCAAAGCGCGGTAAGTAGTGTTCGTAAATTGCCTCAGCAACCTCAGGAAGCTCGTTTGAATCAATCGCATAATAGCGCCCCATGACGCCCTGCAGCGAAGTCATCTCGACCACCATGTTGGTCGCCAGGTCGGCCTTACATAAATGTGCGGCGCGTTTGGCGACCTTGATATCAAGATCACCAAAATCAAATTGCTTCGCAAAAATTTCGACCAATTTCTCAATCCGCTGAGATTTCTCCAGCATCGAGCCAAGTTGGATCTGGAATGTCAAGGTGTTCAAATCCGTGCGGAAAGCCTCCAATGTTTTTTTCTGGTCTTCTCGTATGAAGTATTCCGCATCGGTAAAACGCGCCCGGATAACATGTTCGTTGCCGGCAATGATCGTGTCCGCCCCTTGACATGAGTTCCCGTTCCGAGTTGGTTTATTCGCAATAGTGATGAAGTATGGCAGCAGTTCTCCATCACGTTCGATAGGGAAATAACGTTGGTGTTTTTTCATCACGGATACTAACACCTCACGCGGTAGCTGCAGATGGGAGCGATCAAATTCTCCCAACAATGCCGTCGGGGACTCGACCAGATTGGTGACTTCAGTCAGCAGTGCATGGTCAACCGTGATTTCGCCGCCAGCACCAGCGGCAAGCATTGCCATCTGAGACTCAATCGCTGTGCGCCGCTGGTCTTGGTCTAGGATGATCCCCTGCTCATCAAGGAATTGAAAATAGACTTTTGGGTCTGATACCTTTATTTCAGCAGGTTCCTGGTAGCGCAATCCGCGCGTCCTTTGCCCGGAAGTTAAACCGGCATACCTAAAGGGGACCGGCTCCTCACCGTGAATAGCAAGAAGCCAGCGAATTGGGCGGGAGAAATTGATGCTGTTCCCATCCCAACGCATTGATTTCTTAAACCGCAGCCCAGCAAGCAGATCTGGCAGCTGCTCTACCAGTACTTCTTGGGCAGGACGTCCTTTCTCGCTAACTGCGGCCACGACATAACGACCGCCATCCAATTCCTGGATCTTCAGTTCGTTGACCGGGATACCTCGGCTCCGGGCAAATCCCATCGCAGCGCCAGTTGGTGTGTTGTCCTCATTAAAAGCCCTCTCCGCCGGGGGGCCTTTAACAATTTGCTCAAGATCAGGTTGTTGATGAGCGAGTTCTTCGACAAAAGCTACAATCCGGCGTGGCGTTCCATAAACCTTGATGGACTTGTATGCGAGACGTGCATTTTCCAATAGTGCTGTTATTCCGGCTTCTAATTGCTCGATAGCGCTTTCTAGGTCTGCTACTGGAAGCTCTTCGGTACCAATTTCCAGCAGGAAAGGCTTGGGCATTGTTGGAAGGAAATCGCTGCTATCATTAGAAATTTCACTCACCGAGGGGATGGGTTCCAAGGACACCGTCTCATCTAACCATGGGAACTCTAATGCCATCCTTTGTTCAATATATGCTTCAGAAACACGTTTGGATAGTTCCCGCATCCGGCCGAAAAATGCTTGTCGGTCTGTGACACCAATAACACCGCGCGTATCCAATATATTGAAAGTGTGGGAACATTTCAGCACATAGTCATGTGCGGGCAAAACAAGATTTCTTGCTAGGCATGCATCAGCTTCGGCTTCAAATAAATCATACATCTGGCGTAATCGATCCACATCCGCAGTCTCAAAATAGTAAATCGAGTGCTCTTGCTCGGCCTGCAGGTTAACATCCCCATCTGTTAATAGCGGACTCCACTGGATATCACGAAAACTATGCACCCTTTGAAGGGCGATCGCAATGCGTTCGAGTCCATAGGTGATTTCTACCGATACCGGGTCCAAGATTTGACCACCAGATTGTTGGAAGTAAGTAAATTGAGTGATCTCTTGCCCATCAAGCCACACTTCCCAACCCAGGCCCCAGGCAGCTAATGCCGGGGATTCCCAGTTATCTTCAACAAACCGGATGTCGTGTTTCCGAAGGTCAATCCCCACCGCTTCTAATGATTGCAGATAAAGCTCTTGCGGGTTGCCAGGGTCAGGTTTTAGGATCACTTGTATCTGGTAGTGCATCTGCATACGATTGGGGTTCTTCCCATAGCGACCGTCATCTGGGCGGATAGAAGGCTCCACATAAACAACCCGCCATGGTTCGGGTCCCAAGACCCTTAAGGCTGTGGCTGGATTCATCGTCCCCGCACCTACTTGGGAATAGTACGGCTGCCAAATCAAGCAGTCTTGTGCTGCCCAAAATTCAAGCAGCTTCATGATGATCGATTGGAAGTTCAAAGGCTTTGGCATTCTTACTCCAGCTTTAGTCAAGGTATGATTCCCCGCAAGTTCAGTGTAGTTCGTCTTGCTACACTATAGGTTGTTCGCCCGCATGAGGAACACGATCAGAATGAAGATAATGATCACGGCAGCAATGATACCGGCCGCTGCGATACCAAACACTTTAAATTTGTCCTGTGGTCTATCACCGCTTACTTTGCCCGTTTGACCATTTACAAATACCCGGTAGACTTTTCCACGATATCCATATGCACTGATCCACAACGGTAATAGAACCTGGCGATAAGTGATACCGCTCCAATTAAGAGCTCCACTCCGCAAATTTCGCCGCGCCTGCCCCGCCAGCACGCGTCCCCCTAGGCTGCGCTGCATCTTTTGAGCAACTTGCTCGCGCGCCAGTAATGAGGCATCTGCCATAGAGATATCATAGGCAAGTGTGTGCCATCCAGCCAGATGCTCGGGTTTAAAATCGACCACAGCCCCCAAGTCATAGGGCTCAACTGCAGCAAGCTTCTTACGGTCGATAGCTTTGAGCCCCGGTATCAGTACATCTTTGAAGTTTTCATACTCAACACCCGATTGGGTGTCCCACTGCGCTGCCCGGCTGGTACCGCTATTTACTTCGCAGGTCCACTGCATTTCCAATGTGCCGTCAAAAATCCAGAAAGGATAATACGCTGCCCGGATGGTCGAAGAGCGGACATTGCGGCGCAAGTCGTCGGGGATAAAACTACCGCTGAAAAGCCACTGCTTAACCCGGCGAACAGCTTCCTGCTGGTCAATTTGCATCAGTGCAATTGATTGGGGATCGAGCAGCTCCTCAGTTTCAGTAGATGAGATCAAATGCTGGGAGCCACAGTACGGGCACCGTTTTACACGCTCCCCTTCAGCAAGTAAGGTCATTGCTCCACATTGGTCACATACTAGCTTGTGCTGCGCTTCAGCCCATCGGTGCGCGCGAGAAGTTGGGAGATCAAAATCGAGGGCTTGTCCACCTCTATCTCCGGCAGCTGTCACATCATCAACTTGAATATAGCCGCAGTATTCACAGGATAAACCAAGTTCGGAATTATCATAGATCATTCGACCGCCACATTGTGGACATAAATATGTGGCGGCAGAGTCAGCATCTACAGATTCAGTGAGTCCTTCTGAAACCCCGCTGTGAGCTTCATCGAGCAAACGCTCCTTATCAAGCTTCTCAGAGAGCAATACCAATCCTCGCTTAGCGGCACTGTTATTGGGATCAGAAGCCAAAGCAATCTCCAAATACTCGCGCTGCTCATTGAGGTCGTCAGTTGTAGCCGAAAGCCACAACCAGGCACGTGTGTCAGTGGGAAGAATTTCGGTCGCCCGATTCAGAAAATTTCGCGCTTGGTCTCGATCTCCGCCCTTCAGGGCTGCGATACCGCTTGATAAAAGTTCTTCGTACTGCTGTAGTTCGAATTTTTTCCAATATCTTTTGGAGCGAGTATTCATGGCGCATATAGTTTACTCGTGGAGATATTGGCTGTCAAACCAGTTAGCGCGTTCGACACATCCAGATAAGATGTGCGTATCAAGGATTAACAGTTGTGTTAGCTTTGAGGTAATCTCCCCCTGTAGTACAAACTTCGTTAGATATTCATATCAGAAACTTGGCAGCCGCAGTTCAGCGATCACGACAGTTCAAGAGCTTCAGCCGCCAAGTCGCCCTTCCCAATCTCCTCATCCGCTGTATACTCTCGCCCGTCTTCAAAATGGATGATCGCTGGAGTCATAAGTCCGATGATGCCCATCAGTCCAGAAACGACACCGCCCATGAGAAACCAAGACTGGACCCCTATCCGGTCCGCCACAGGTCCGGCGATCAGCAATCCAATCGGGGACAT
>JBFENN010000276.1:0-4272 GCA_041551115.1 Anaerolineales bacterium | reverse complement strand
GTATAAACACAATCGATATCCCGTATGTGGTCTTCGATAATGAAGACGATGTCACCAGCGGACGAGTTGTTCGATTAAGTCAAAAGCTACAAATATGCATGGAGGACCTTTTCCGCCTCCGCATGAACCACCTAGAAGAGGATACCAGTACATTTTGACCCCCTCCCCCAATGGGTGATATTGGGGGGAAAATGAGGGGTAATTGTCATTGATTCTATTGCATGGTCATCAAAAGCTCGTTAAGATTGCGACATACTTTGACGACAACTTTTTATCTTCTGGAGAGCAGAGATGCCAACCATGTTTATCCCAATAAAGACCAACTTAACTGAAATCGAATACCAGATCGTCAGGCAATACGCAGAACAAAAAGGCTGGGGTGCCGAGGGTTTTACCACAGCACTCAGGTTGATTATTCGGGAATGGGACTTGCTGCACTGCCAACCGGAAATAAATCAGCCTGGACCTGCTGACTTACCTGCTGTTCATGACGAGTAATCCTGCACACTAAGATGCAATTAGAGGCTAACTAATCGGAGCAAGGATTTCCTCAAGAACGAAACGGAGCAGCAGTTCCTAATCAAATCTCGTGGGAGTGATCAGGATTAGTCAAATGGGTGTGGGGTGAGGGCTGTTTCCTTCAAATCATTAGCCGATGAAGGATTTAGGTTAGCAGCATAGTTATATACGCTGCACAGATCATACTCGGCATTAGGTCTTTCCTTGCTGTGGGGAACAACCCACAAGATTCTGTCGTCTTTAATCCAATTAGTGACCGTAGAAGGAGGCACAAATGAAAATGCGACCGTTGTATACTTTTTTACTTCTCCTGATCAGCCTGCTCATTTGGAATGCCTGTACGATTAAAAATCAAGCTGTATCTGAAGACCCGCTGGATAAGACATCCTGGGAACTGTTTGCATTTCGCAAATCATCCCCGATTGAGGGCACCAACTTTACAGCAAGATTCGAAGCAGGAGAAGTCAATGGAAATGGAGGCTGCAACCAGTACGGCGGAAGATACGAAATTGAGGGCAATCGTATTACCATTAGCGAGCTTTACTCAACAGAAATGGCTTGTCTCGAACCAGATGGATTGATGGAACAAGAAGCCTATCTGCTCGAATTTTTCGGCAGCGCGCAGACCTACTCGATCGAAGCTGACCGTCTTTCGATCTTCCGATCTGATGGTGAGGCGCTGACATTTGACAGCATTCAGTAGAATACATAAGCTGCCTCACGGGCTTGGAAAAACTATTCAGGATTTGCGAGCGTAGCCTACTAAGAAAGCCAAAGTTGAACAATATCGTTATCAAATCTACAGCTATAATTAGGTTTGCCAATACCAATCCAGTCCAATTACTAGATCGGAGATCGGAATGGAAACCCCTAAACCCCTTTCGCGGACGAGTAGAATCTTGCTCGGTTTGCTAGAACTGTTCATAGGTATCGGCGGTATTGCGGGGGGCATCGGATTGGTGCTTGATACGAGCGGTGCGAACCTCGGCTTTACGACAGCGCAGCTTGCCCGTTCGCCGTTTCAGGACTATCTGGCTCCAGGTCTAACGCTGCTCTTTCTCATTGGTATCGGAAATGTAATCGGCAGCGCATCTTCCTTCCTGCGTTATCGTTATACCGGTGAAGTAGCGATCTTCTTAGGTGGTTTTCTAGCTGTATGGATTATTGTCCAGGTGTTGTGGCTGGGATTCGCGAGCTGGCTCCAACCAATTTATCTGTTGGTAGGCTGTGTTGAACTGCTCCTTGGCTGGTATATCAGGAAGGGTAAACCAAGACAATCCACGAGCCAAGATAACGAACCCAACTGATTGGTACTTTACACAAGCTGCAGCAAGCCGCAGCACACTAAGCCCTACTCTAGATAAAAACGACCGACTCAAATACAGATGTACCAAAAATATCACCGGCTGCTCTTCAGACTGATATTTGTGGGCACTGGTTGCCTAATTTTGCTTGGAGCTGTTCATGTTATCCATTTTGACCCTGAGGGTCTGCATACACACGCTGGGTGATCAGGTCGGCGGCGCTTCCCTTTTCCTGATCGGTTTATACATGTTGGTGATGGCGATCGCGACAACCCTGTTAAGTCCTGGCGGGCTAGTACCGTGGCTCCAAAATATGCTCATGGTTGGATTTTTGATCACATTCATTCACCCTTTTCATTGGGTGGCGTTCGGCAGCAGGGAACCTGAGTTTACACAGAGCATCTCAATTCCATTCCTATCCCATGGCAGCAGCTCAGAGTTTAACGGCCGCTGTGCGTTTGGTGGTTTCGCTGTGTTGATAGACTTAGCTCTAATCATTGGTACAATCAGTTGGATCATGCGAAAACCCTACAAATAATCGAATTTGAATGACAAGCCTCCATTGATGACCTCGAAATGAAGTATATAGTGAATAAAGGCCATCAACCTGACACAGATATTTCGCTACACCTTAGAACTGGTGACATCTTAAAGTGGAGTGATCGTCCCACACTGTACACTGGGTGGATCTGGTGCCAGACATCAATCAACAAGACTGGCTGGGTACCAGAGGATTGGGTAGAATTTGATGGTGATAGCTGCCGTATGTTGAAGGATTACGATTCCACTGAGTTGATTGTTCAGCCTGGTGACGAACTCCAAAAGATATTAACGGAGAGTGGCTGGCTATACGCTTCTCACCAGGATGGTCGCAAAGGCTGGGTGCCCTTGGATTGCGTCAGTGCTACATAGAGATTGTTTATTCCTGATTCAACTATGACATCAAAACTTGCCTACAGAAAGGAAAAGATACCGAAAATTCGACGTTTTTCAGTTGATGCAGGTAATTTAGCGAGGCGCCGGCACATTATCCATGCTCTTCTCGAAGTCGACGTGACGACTGCACGCGAGAAGATCCGAGATTATCAACATAGACAGGGTGAACGGCTGTCATTTACTGCGTACCTAATTAACTGTCTCGGCACTGCCATTCAATCTAACCCTCATGTTCACGCCTACCGGGATTGGTGCAACAGGCTGGTGATTTTTGATGATATCAATATCAACACGATGATTGAAACCAACTTAGAAGGTCACCAAGTTCCAATGCCCCACATCTTCGAAGCAGTAAACCGAAAATCTCTGCTTGAAATTCACCGGGAGATGCGCTCTGCAAGCACTTCTCCCACTCAAACCTATGAAGCTCGCTTTATGAGCTGGTTCCTGGTATTGCCTGGATTCATCCGACGCATGTTTTACTATGTTGTGATGCGTATCCCAACATTGTTCCGCAACTATTCCAGCTCAGTAATGGTTACTTCGGTGGGGATGTTTGGAAAACGCGGCGGGTGGGGAATCCCTGCGGCGAATTTCACCCTGACTATAACTGTTGGTGGGATAACCCAAAAACCACTTGTGGTTAATGATGAGATCATGATCCGCGAAGTGCTGGATGTGACGGTAAGCTTAGATCACGATATCGTCGATGGTGCCCCCATGGCGAGGTTTGCAGAATACTTTCGCCGACTGCTTGAATCCGGTTATGGTTTGGATGATATATCGTAATTAGGTATAATCATTGGGACGTAGAATCTCTCTACTAGATAAAGGAGGCAACCGAAATGAGAAGAGGTGCACGTAGAGCTGGTCGCCGGACCGCGCGTCGTACAACCCGGCGTGTTATGCGTCGCCGCATGCGACGGCGGGTTATGGTCGGCGGGATGGTGCTCTTGGCAGTTGGCGGTACTGCAGCAGCGATTAAGCTGAGTCAGAAAGACGCCCAACGAATTGAAGAACATGCCGGGGCATCAGTTGAAGAGCTCAGCGATGAAGAACTGACTTCGGCAATGAGCGATCTCGGTATCCAATCCGCTGAACTCAGTGCTGAGGACAAGGCTGCATTAGCAAACCAACCCCCGCTGGAAGATGAAGGCACTAGCCCATCTGCTGAAGCAGCAGCTCCAAGCGCGAGTACAAGCGCTAGCCCTGACTACCTGGCAGAACTCAAGCAACTGGCGGAGCTCAACCAACAAGGTATCATAACGGATGATGAATTTGAAGCCAAGAAGAAGCAACTATTAGGTCTCTAGTTCAGCACAATTTTTTTTTAGATAGAAGCGACCATGCTGAGGAAATCTCAAGTATGGTCGCTTTTTCTGTTTAGGATACGCCCAACTTGTGTAGAATTCTAAAATGTTGGTCAAGCTGGGACCAGCACATCATCGGCTGCTTGGTATACATTTTTCATCTCTAGACCAATGACCAGTCTGCCTGCGGCTGCAAGCAGCAG
>JBFENN010000275.1:0-4306 GCA_041551115.1 Anaerolineales bacterium | reverse complement strand
TACGCAGCTTCCTGGCTAGTGGTTTCGCAGCAGTGAACGGCTGTAGCCATCTGGATAGTTCGTATGAAGTATCGTAGGTAGTGAAATAGATCCCGCGCAGGGCCTTTTTCGGCAGCTCAGCAAGTAGCGGGCGGACTGGTTTGGGTAGGTTCATGTTGTGGGTCGGCACACCAACTACCAGCAAGCCAACCTCCTGCATATCGTCTGCCGTGAGCTCTTCAAAGCGGGTCACAGTGATGAGCTGAGAATCGGTGTCCGCTGCTGCCCGCATCGCCTCCGCAATCGTCTCGGCAACCAGTTGGGTGTTTCCATATTTCGAGTAGTGGACAACTAGCGTATTCATAGTTTTTCCTTTCATGATCCATCTTGTCTAAAATAGACCGCGCTAATTTTTCAACGCATGCAGTGTAAATTCACTCACAAAGGACGCTGGCAGCCATGGTTTACCTTGTTCGTTTAACTGGGAGGCGCTGCCCAGGTAGATTGTCATCAGCAGCCCTGCCATTGGGAAAGCTTCAACCGGTCGGAATTGCCCTTGCTCGATCCCATATGCGATGATTTCGTCAGCTACCAGACTGAACATCGGCTGGTATGCGGCGTACATCTCTTGTTTAAATTCTTGGTCGGGGCCGTACAGGTTGTTGACCATGACCAACCCTTCCGATAAGAACTCTTCAACGAATGCGAACCCGGCTAAGAAGAATTGATGCAGCCTATCATCACATTTGCTCTCTTTTGTGACAAGAGTAGCGACAAAGCTCAAATGATGTTCAGCGATATGCTCAATCAATGCCATCATCAGCGCCCGCTTGCTGGGGAAGTAGTTGTAAATTGTGCCTTTCGCGAATCCAGCGGCTTTAGAGATGGTATCGATATTTGCTTTTGCGAAACCCAGCTGGGCGAATTCTTGAGTAGCCGCTTCTAGCAGGCGCTTGCGGGTTGATAAGCGGCTTGCAGAACGATCTTCTTCCTTATAACGCGGCATGACTTTTATCTCCTATAAATATATGGGTGACCGGTCACCCATATTATTGCATAAATAATAAGATTTGTCAAGCGCACTTCGAGCACATAGCAAGTACCATGCTGTATAATCGCTCGTATTGCAGCTCGAGTGATTTAACTACATTAAGGCGATACCCATGGCAAAAGCAGTTGAGAACAATGCTCATACCGGTGATCAGGAACTGCTCTGGAAGCGATCTCGCTCAGAAACGGGTCTTAACCTGAAAATCTTCAACGTTCGCTACGATACAGTGGAGAACCCGCGCAATGGCCGACAGTCGCAGGCGACGATCTTGGAAACGCCTGACTGGGTGGATACGGTGCCCGTAACTCCTGAAGGCAAGATCGTAATGGTAGACCAGTTCCGTTTTGGGGTTGCCGCAGTGACTACAGAGATACCCGCCGGCATCATCGAGGCTGGCGAGACACCCCTGCATGCAGCCAAACGGGAACTGCTCGAAGAGACCGGCTATACCAGCACCGATTGGGTAGACCTCGGCTGGGTTGAACCGAATTCAGCCTTCCAGGATAACCACTGCCACCAGTGGCTGGCGCGTGACGCTCGCTTGACTGACACTCCTGATCTAGATGAGGGGGAGATGATTGCAGTACGGCTCCTGTCGCTTGATGAAATCAGGCAGGAGATAGCCGCCGGGCGGATTCGAAATTCGCTCGCCCTCTTGGCCCTGTCAAAAGTATTTGATCTCTGGAAAAGCTGATTTCATTGAACCGCTCCGGGCAGCATCAATTGCCATGCTAGTGTTACTGCTCTGTGCACGTTGGGTTATGTCTAGTTTGATGCTATGACTCATTGTTGTCGACTTTAGGGTTCATCGCAAAGCCGAGCATACTAGAAATTGGGCTGATCGAATATAATCTGGGCAAGATTATCATCATTGAACAGGAGTAGTCAGGAATGAAGAAACGGCCAGCAGGTGTCACGATTGTCGCAATACTCGCCTTTGTGTTGGGTGGGGTCTCGCTGTTGTGGAGTTTGCTCGTCCTGGGTGTAGCTGGAATGGGTTCGCTTTTTGGTGGAATGATCGGAGCGGAGGGATTGGCAGCTTTTGGCGCATTAACCGGCTTATCAGCCTTTGTGGGTGTTCTGGGTGGTATCGTCCAGATTGTTGTTGGGTTCGGCTTGCTGGGCATGTATCGCTGGGCATGGTACCTAGCCTTGATCGGGGTTGGATTGAATGTCGTCTCCGGCTTGATCAGTATGTTCACCGGTGGAGTTTGGGGCTTGATCTGCGGCGGTTTGACGATTATCTTGCCTGGGATCATTCTCATCTACCTGCTTTTTCCCGGAGTCAGGAAGGCGTTTAGAATTTAAGTCCCCCTTTTCGTGAGGATTGTTTTTGGTATAGAGCATATTCGTAAAATATTGGAGAATTGGATATGAGTGATAATGAGATAAAAGAGAACAGCAGTAACAATACGCTGTTGATTGTTGTGTCGGTCATAGTTGGTGTTTTCTTGGTGCTGTTGGTTGGTGTACTGATTGGTAAAGCTTTAGCACCTGCACCAGAAGGCCCCCCGGTAAATTTACCTGAACCGCCATCCTATGAAGGCCCATATGCCGTCGCAGGAGCAGCTATCAATGTCCGCAGCGGTCCCGGAACTGATTTCCCCAGCTACGGGGTGGCACCGCAGGGTTCGAGTGCACCAGTTATAGGCGTTAGCTCAGATGGTGCTTGGTGGCAAATTAGCATTCCGACCAGTGTCGCTCCTGATGGGCAGGCCTGGGTCTCAGCTGATTATGTCTACGCCTATAACACCGCCGGTGTACCCGTAACTTCCCCTGAAGTAGAGCATTATTCCGAGTAAATTCAGGTTCAGACTTGTGCCACAGTACAACCCCTGGGGCGACTCATTCGGCGACGAGTTAGCAGATAAATGGCGTATGAACCATTTGGTTCATACGCCATTTTTTTGTGAAGATATTTATGGATGTTTGTTATACGAGCAATACTATCCTAGAATCTTAGCGCTTATCATAAATATTGGCTGAGCTGTTGTTGTAGATTTCGTTGCTGTTAAGCTCGGGGTAGGCGCTGTCATCAAGAGATATGCCCCATTTATTCCCGTAGGCTTCATTACCAACTGCCATGCCAGCTCCCATCTCTTCAAATAACATCCCCGCTTCAACATTGTTGATGAAAGTGTTTTCCAGGATAACCGGTCGGGCTGAGTCCTTTACGATGATCCCGGATAAACCATTCGAAGCGCATTTATTATCTTCGATGAGCGGCGTGCTCTCATTGCTTACCTGCATACCGGCTTCCTTGTTGCTTGAGCACACATTGCTGATGATCGTTGGGGATGCTTGATCCTGGAACTCAAAACCATGATAGCCGTTGCTATTGGCTTTGTTGTTCTGGGCTGTACCGGATGCGCTGCCAAAATATGCGATCCCGGTCTCGAGATTATTGGTGCAGTTATTGCCTACAACCAAAGGTTGGGCCGCATCATGGATCCCAAAATCATGGTATCCATTCCCAGAGCCTTCGTTGCCGCGCGCTTCACCGCCTGCATGATCAAAATAGGCAAAACCTGACTCCGTGTTTTGAGTGGATATATTGTCTTCCACTACCGGCATGGCGTTTTCAGCAATGATAAATCCAGACAGGGTATTTCCGGTGCACTGGTTCTCCTTGGCAGTACCGCTAGAATCATCCCCGTAGCGGATGCCGCTGCCTGCATTATTGCTGGACAGATTGTTTTCCGGCTTCATCGTAGCTTGATCCCAGGCGGCAAAGCCATGGCCACCATTTAGGGTACTTTGGTTATCCCGCGCCATAACTACTGCTTCATCAAAAACGGCCAACCCATTGCTGCCATTTTCCGTAAAGTGGCTGCCTTCAATGGTGATATCACTTGTATCACTTATTTCTAATCCATGTAGCGCATTATTTGATATGGTACGATTCCTAATCGTGCCGTAGGTGTTTCCTTTCAGCACCAGTCCGACCCCACCTTCTTCCCGCTCATCATCCCGTACCCCGCCAGTTTTCAATCTCGATTTCAGCGTTATTGATGCTGACGACATTATGGGTATCTACACCGCTAAAATGGAAAGTGATCCCTACGAGTTTCAGCTTGCCCGGACCTGAATACAGGATGATATTCTCGCCGGACGCTGACCTCACGGTAGTCTGTTCGAACCCGGCACCTTGCAAGGTGATCGGTTTGTTGAATGCCAGCGGTCCTTCAATCCAGAATTCTCCCTGACCGAGAATGATTGTCGAGCCCGGAGGAACCGCTGCTACTGCTTCGGCGAGTGTGGCGAAATCACCGTTGC
>JBFENN010000274.1:0-4377 GCA_041551115.1 Anaerolineales bacterium | reverse complement strand
TTCACATTCTCTATTAGGTCAGCCTCGATAGCATTGGTTTTTCTCACAGAGTTCATTGCGTCTGTCCTTTCAGTATGCGAAAGTTCCGCGGACGAATCGGCACGCCTTCCCTCCCGGAGATGGTTTTTGATTTGGGCCATCTTTTTTCGGCCGCGGATTGGTTCTACAACGTTCATCAAATCTTGTGAACACAAGCCATGCCAAGTGCGATTATATCCGCTCGACTTTTTGCAAGCCGCGGGCGGGATTTCTTGTATGCTCACTGATACAGGCACTCCTCGCCGCGCGGGGATCTATTACAACGCTAACGTTTATCTAAGACAGTTCTTGCATAAGGAGCCTATACTCAAAGAAAAGGAGAAATACACTATGAGAACACGAACTATATGGCACCCGGTGCGCAACATGCACCGTATGCACGAGGCAATGAATCAGACAGTCAGCAGGTCTGCGTACGGTTGGTCAAACCAGGACAGCGGCGAGCGCACGATGCGCCTGCCGATTGACGCTTACTCGACCGACAATGAGATTATCGTGACGGCAGCGCTGGCAGGCGTCATGCCAGAGAATGTTGAGATCACGGTGGAAGGCGACAAGCTGACCATCAAGGGCGAAACCCCGGAAGCGCTTGAGAACGTGGAATACGAGCTCAAAGAGCGCTATCACGGGCCGTTCAGCCGCACCCTCCATCTCAACACGACCATTGACGTTGAGCACATCGAAGCCAACTTCGATGGCGGCATCCTGACGCTGACCCTGCCCAAATCCGAGGAAGTTCGGCCCAAGCAGATTACAGTAACGGCCACGAACGCCAAGTAAGTCAAGCCCGACCGACTACACCCCTGCGCTTCATTCGAGCAGGGGTTTTTTTTACCATATTGCAACGAGGCAAGGCATTCAAACACCAGGGAGTAAAATCGAGCAGGTGAAAAATCGCCTTCAGGTGAGACCGTTTAGGGCTCATACTCGCTGATAGACGCTCATGCTGGAGCGAATCCCCTTCTCCTTTGACACCTGCGGGGGCCATCCAACCTCTTACGAAGCAGACTTTTTCAACAGCCTGCTCCCTTTTACGACAGGAGAACCTGGCAAGGTAAATTAGATCAACTGGGATAATCTGTGCTGCTCGATAAGCGCATCCCATCAAAGAACTTATCATCGCACAACCAATGCCCACAGCTGGCGCACACCCTGCTTCAGCTCTGAAGGTTAAGCTGAAACATGCAGCTTTGCCGCAGAATGCACCTCAAGGTCGACACAAGCCATGTGTTTTATTGCAAAAGGAGGTTTGTCGCGAAGCATTGCCAGTCAGGCTTTGGGATTAACAATCGCGGTAGAACAACAAGCGTTTGGCATACAACAGCTTGTCATCATAGAGTATGACCCGGCACATGAAACCTTTTTCAGAAGTAAACAAAAACCGTCGTTGTTTGACGTTTGGTGGGCAAACCCACTGGTGGGAACAAGATTCCACTGCTTTACTATGAACAATTGGCTACTTGCAGCTCCAGCACTCAGTCTCTACATCTCTGGCTTGCAGCGGAACCAGCAAACATCCGAAGTTTTCTCTGGCGCGATTATGCTACACCTACTGCCTGGTCTTACATCTAGTATGCCACGAAACTAACAAAGATCAAACAACACAAATTGCGGACGTATTTCCCGACAAACAAGATATTTTAGGGTAAGATTACGCCATGGACAATGGAGATTTATCATTGGAATCAAATGCAGCTAAACAAGGGACCTGGGTGGTTAAAACCAAACTCTTTCCCCCAATACTCCAGAACACCATTGTCACCCGGGAACACCTGATACACCAACTTCATCAATCCGCAACAACTATCCCTGTTACCTTGATATCAGCCCCAGCAGGGTATGGAAAGACCACGCTGATTTCTACGCTTTACCATACCCAAGATGAGATGTCCATTGCGTGGCTCTCACTAGACGATGATGACAATGACTCTGTCCAATTTCTCGTTGATTTAATTGCTGCTTTCCAACAAGCGGTGCCAGACTGCGCTGAGACGACCCAAAACCTCTTGTCCAGCCTAACAAACCCGGCCACGAACATGCGCCAGTTAGCAGGTGTACTGATCAACGACGTGTTCCAATCAGGGGTTAATCCACTCGTTCTGATCCTGGATGATCTACATGTCATCCATGAAACGAGGGCGCTCGAAGTGCTGGATTACCTGATAGACCATCTACCAGAAAACCTGTATCTAGTAATCGCGACCAGATACGATCCGCCCCTATCATTGGCACGCATACGGGCCAGGGGACATCTGGCAGAATTCCGGTCAAACAACCTGAGGTTTTCTCAAGATGAAGTAGACAGATACCTGAACCAAAAACTCGGGCTTGGGCTTGCTCCTGAAAGTGTTATGTACCTAGAAACCCGGACTGAAGGATGGGTGGCGGTACTGCGTCTGCTGGCTATATCCTTAAGCCGAATTGCCAACCAAAATGAACGCGATGCGCTTATCAGAAGATTGCCCACCACTGAGCAGCATGTTTTTGATTTTCTGGCCGAGGAAATCCTCAACCAACAAGGACCGCAATCCAGAAAATTTCTGCTTGAGACCAGCATTCTGACCGAATTAAGGGATGAGGTCTGCGAGGTTGTAACCGGTCAGCAAAATGCTGCTGAGATATTAGACGAGCTATACCGAAACAATCTCATCCAGATTGCAGCGGGCAAAGAAACTGATCACAACTATCGTTATCACGATCTTTTGGCTGGCTTCCTACGCACGAGACTTGAACGCGAGTACACAAGCGAGAAAATCCATCGGCTTCATCGCATGGCAGCCGAAGCTCAACCTGGTACATCTTTCTCCATAAACCACTATCTCAAAGCCGAGAGATGGGATGACGCTGCTCTAGCGATCCAACTTATTGGGCAGAAAATGATCTATATGGGGCTTTATGATAAGCTCATTGACTGGATCAATGCTCTGCCCCAACAGACGATTGACGAACACCCACAACTTGATTACTTTCTCGGCATATCCGCTTTCCAACGAGGCGAGTTCGAAAATGCACAAAAACTCGTAACCCGCGCCCTGGCTGGATTTGAAGCCTCTAAAGACGAAGCCAAAACCGGTGAAGCTATCCTGATCTTGGGCGCTATCGCCAGCGGATTTCATGATATCGATCGCGGGGCAAAGCTTCTCGGGCAGGCACTTTCGTACCCATTATCCCTACAAATGAAAATTATGGCCCATATAAACCGCGCCTGGGTGGGAGTTTACTCAAATGATTGGGAACTGGTTGAGGAGGATGTCACGAGCGCCATTCAATTGGCGCTGAAATCGGAAGAAAAAGATTCATTTTACGTGCTAGCACCTCATCTCACGGCCGTATTGCTCTTCATGCCTAACGGTGTAAAACGGTTGAAGGAATACTGCACTCAGGTATTAGCATGGTTTGGAGATGATGTAGGACTGGTTCAGGTAGGGTCAAACGCTTTGCTGGGCGTTATCCACTTGATGGAGGGAGATCTACATGCGGGGCAGCAGGCACTAGAACGCGCCAGGAAGGGGAGCGATCTATTGGGTGGATTCGTTTGGCTGGATATTGGGATCGACTTTGGCCTTCTGCAACATGCGCTTATCCGGGCTGATTACCGCAAATTTGAAAGGTACTGGCAAAACCGTTTGGCTCATTATCAACAAAAGACCGGCGCTCGAGAATATCTCACCAGCTATCTATACGTAAAAGGGCGTGTCCTGTATTACCAAAATCGCATTAACGAAGCACAAGAAATATATGCTCGTATGCTAGCAATCGAGCAGACACAAGATATCCCAGAAAGCCAGCTCACACGGGCACTCATGGGTGCCATGCTGATGATCAGCGAAAAACAATACCCACAGGCGGAAAGCCTCCTACAACAGGTTGCCAGTTTGCAACAGCAGTCCCCGCACAGCGTTTTATTCGGCAATGCAAGCGCCTTGTTAGCCGCGCTGTACCTGCATCTGGATCAACCTGAAGCTGCGCTTACCGAACTGCATACACTACTAAGCGTGTACGAACGACGCAACATGCTGGGGTTACTGCTTACCGAGGGGATTATTCTAATCCCCGTTTTGAAATTAGCCCTTGAGAAGAGCGTGTGCATCGATCAAACTACATGGTTATTAGGGCTACTGGAGAGCGATACTGGATACCAGCCGATTCATATAACAACTACGGGGGGGACACTGACTAAAAGGGAAGCGGAAGTATTGAGGCTTATCACAGAGGGAATGACCAACCGTGAAATTGCCGAGGACCTGGTTATCAGTGAAACAACGGTTAAATCACATACCACCAGCATTTTTCGTAAACTTGGCGTTCGATCCCGCACACAGGCTGATGCACAGGCTC
>JBFENN010000273.1:0-4424 GCA_041551115.1 Anaerolineales bacterium | reverse complement strand
TTTTTTGAAATTGCTGTTCGCTCCATTTGCTGTTTTCAGAGTAATCTGGGCATAGCTTATCATTTCTCAGTACCCAGGTCTTTATATCCGGCTAGTCCCCACATTAAGGCTGCCTTATGTCTGCCAGATTGTTGTGTCGCTTTCATACTTGTTGACTAGATTAGTTCAGCTTTATTCGGCGGGGGTGCTAACCGATACCATTCACAATCATGGAATATCCAATGACGAATGGCTTGAAATGATGGCAGACCACTCGAGTAAATGACCTTAGTCGAATTGATAACCCCATTTCGCTGTATGTCTACGATGCTCCGCGCTCAGGACTGATCTTGGTAATCAATCGGTTCTATTTCCCGTTTTGATGAGCCCCCTGTTGGAGAAAATCCATGTGGATAATAAAATGTCTTGCGCAGCTCCCAAGTGAGCGGACCTGATTGGCGGTAGCCTTGATATGTCCCCCAGAATTGCATCCAGCGAAACCATAGAATATCGCTGATGTGCTGCCACATAGACCGTGCTTGAGCTGATCGTAATAGGTCATTGAAGATATTGGTTGAAACCAACTTTGTGAAATCCCATATCGTGAACCGCTCTTCGGGGAATATGCGTTTGAAGGCTATCGCTTCTCGCCGGTAGCGGTTGTAGACATCTTGTGGAGATTCAGCGTGGACGTGGATAACTTCAGCCTCAGCAACATAGCTGATCCCGAGATCCTCATCGAACACCCGTTTTGCCCAGGCAACGTCTTCCAAGCCGCTCAGACGCTCGTCATAGGGTTGGCTTTCCCATAAGGTACGGCGGATGGCCGCGTTGGCGTTGTTGCAGAAGGGGTGCTCCTGTCTTTGGTTGGAAATCTCTGGGAACCATTGTCTGAAGATCTGCTGTTCAGAAAATTTGGTCAAATGGTTGCCGCGTTGCTTCCCGTAAGTTAAGGCGATTTCGGGGTTGGCAAAAGGTGCCAGCAGGTGTTCCAGCCAATCAGGATACACGGGGAAAACATGCCCACTTGCGATGACAACTAGGTCTCTGCTGGCTTGGGAGATGCCAGCATTGAGTGAGCGGCCGAAGGTGAACTCGTCTGGTGAAATCTGGAGCACTTGTACTGGATATCTCCTGGCGATATCCAGTGTGCTGTCCGTTGAACCCGAGTCGACTAAGATGATTTCGATATCTTTGACCGTCTGCTGCAGGATGCCATCCAGCAAACGCCCGATATGATTGGCTTCATTATAGGTCCGGATGACAATTGAACAGCGCATGGAGGTTGTCAGTATCACGGAATAGAACGGACTGGTAAATTACCCGTCTAATTCTAACGTATTTTGCTTTACAGGGAGACGGTTGGAAATTGTACCCTTGCGAAGGCTGGTTAGCCGCTGTTGGGCAGCCTCCGTTATGTCCTCCGCAAGGGTACCTGCGATTACTCTACGATGACTAGGTCGCTGCTGGAGCGGCCGAAAACCTCGGGTGAGTACATCTCTTCAGCTTTGGCTGGCGGCACAACAAAGGTGCCGGGAGTGGTCGCTCGAGCGATGTAGTTGTAGTCATACACACCGTCCCAGAGCAGGGATGTGAACGCTTCGGCGCGTTGGTCGCGCATATTCTGGTGCTCGTACCAGGTGCCCCACCACCACCAGCCGTAACGATAGTCTGGGCTGTCAGGATCCTGAGGTAGGCTGCCGGAAACCGCTAGATCAGGGTTGACGATCTCTAGACCTGCCGGTAGTGGGTCCACCAGTGCAACATGGTAGCGGCGGTTGTCAGCAACCATTTTCACCCGGACTCGCACCCTCGCCCCAGCTTTGATGTGCCAAGTGCCGTCTTCGGTTTGGTGGACGTCTTCCGGATTGTCGATCGCCTCGTAATGTCTTTCGACAACGAATCCCATTTCAAGCGGGTCTAGCTTGAGGTCGGTGGGTGCATAGCGCATCCCTAAGCGGTAGTATAGCCGCCCGGTGCCGTCCTTCTGCAGGATAAGGTCCTGGGTAGGTTCATCACTGTCCACCAGGTAGCTCATCGGGACGATGACCTCCGCCCTTTCATTTGAATAACCAGAAAATTCATACTCGCCCACAAATGTCTCACCAAGCCAGAACCGGGCGACGAAATCTGGTGTCTGTGCTTCAAAGGTGTTGAAATAGCGATCCAGCGCCAGCAGGACAAAGACATTTTCCTGCGTGTTGCCCCAGCGTCCTTGGGTGCGGTGCGCCAGCAGGCCATTGACCAGCTTGGGGATGAGATCTTGATCAGGATCATCCTGGATATAGGCATCTAGCAGGATGGCGTCAATGCGGCGGTCGGAGCGCAGGAGTAGGTAATCTTGCTCATCATAGGATGTTGTGAAATTAGCCGCGCCGGCAGTTTCTACCGCTCGATTGTTCACATTGCTGCGAATCTCATCAACCTCTGTTGTGGAGGCTGGGTCATCAACCAACACCATCCAGAGCCACCCAAGGGCTTCAAACGACAGCTTGTCAACGCTGCCAGCTTCATCCAGCAAATTTTGGGCTTTGGCTAAGTCGGTATCACCCATCAGGTCGCGTACATACAAGGCATAGGCGCTGAGTGTCTGGCGTGTCGGTTTGCTGTACCAGTCTGGGTAGTAATCTTCGATATAGCGTAGGTATTCCAGTACTTGCGACTGCATCTCGGCAGGTACTTGATAGCCTTTGACTTCCGCCATTTGTAATGCATGGGCGACATGGATCGTGTTGTAGGGGATTGAGTCACGCCCGCGCTGCCAGTAAGGGAAACCACCATCGTAATTCTGGATTCCTGCCAGAGTCTCGATATCCCGTGCGACCGCTGCCTCCATTTCAAGCGGTGTGGGCAGTCCTGGGGCTGAGAAAGCGCTCAATACATCCCTCAGCGCCGCAACACCCAATATTCGGGCGGCAAGCTGTTCGCTGCACTCGAACGGGTAAGAGGTTAAGTACAAGACAGCATCGCTCAGCGCATGCAAAGCAGTTGATGAGCTGGTGACTTCTAGTCCGCCAAACTGCGGAAAGACATCGCTTGGGGTCGCTACCGGTTGGGCGATAGCACCTTCATCGATCACCCCGTAGGTTGCAAAAGCCTCCGTCGTGGCGGGTGTGTATACCGGCAGTTCCAGTGTCGCGGCATCAGCGAAATCTCCAGCGACGGCAGCCACTTGTATCCTTACAGTGCCGACTTGGTCGGTCTCAGCGGGGAAGCGTACTTCCACCCGGTCATTCGCTGGGACGGTAACCCGTTTTCCCCCGCTGCCAGTCATGATCAAGTTGCTCGCTCGCACAACTACATCAACTGGTATGTCTTCATCAGTCTGGTTTTGGACGACAACCGGCAGCTCAAATTGATCGCCGAAATTGAGAAAGCGTGGTGCAGATGGCCGTACCATGATCGGTAACCTGGCAGTTAGGTTAGATTCAGCTGAGCCAAACTGGTTCTCGTTATCTACAGCGACAACCATGATGCGGTAGCGGGTCAAGTTGTCCGGCAGCTTGATGTCTACTGTGGCCCGTCCGAAGCTGTCCGTGCGCACTTCAGGAGCAAACGTTGCTAGTGGGTTGAAATCGCTGCGCATGCGGATTGGTTCAGCCTGGGCAGCCGCACCTCCAACCTCCGCTGCAGGTGCTTCCATCGGCGCTGCTTCTTCCATGGCTTCGCTTTCAAGAACCATGTCTTTCTGAACTTGGGTTGCACTCATTCGTGCCGCCATGTCATTGGCCCCTGCTGCAAATGCTAGTGGGTCAACCAGCAAAATGCTGCTGCGAGCATACCAAGAGCGCAGCTCAGAGGAGCGTGGGTGGTAAAAGACGGATACAGGATCTGGCAGTTGGTAGTTGGTGAGCGCCAGGATGGCTTCATCGACCACAATAACCGCCAGCTCAGCTCCAGATACCGGTTCGCCTTGGCTGTCCGTAAGTTCTAGGTCAAGCGTTGTCGTGCCCCCTGGTTCAAGCTCGGTTTCCTTTGGAGTTAGTTCCAGTGCTAAGGTTCGTACGAGTGGTGGCACATCCAGGGTCAGCGAACCAAGAGCAAAGGCTGGCCGTGGTGGGATATCATCGATCGGTTCTCCAGCATCACTCAACCTTGGGGCAGATCCTACGAGGTCGACCTGCAGGTGCAGGTTCGGGATATGTTCATCACCAATCGGTATGCGTAGTGTGTAGCTGCCATCTTCCAATTGAAACCGTTCGGTGTAGAGCACCCCACTGCGTGCCACGGTTAGCAGCCCTTCAGCTGGACTGAATGGTGATTGCACCAGTATCTCGGCAACATCTCCTGGTTGGTAGGACTCTTTGTCGGGGATTAGCGTGACATCCTCTTGTTCTACGTTCCGCGCTGGTTTCTGTTTCCCTCCGCTGACCCAGCGAGTAAACTGGCTCATATTCGGACGGCCTTCCTGATCGCTTACCTCGGCAGTGATCTGGTACTTGCCG
>JBFENN010000272.1:0-4431 GCA_041551115.1 Anaerolineales bacterium | reverse complement strand
GGAGCGATTGAGTTTTACGATGCCTGTTCTGACAATGGCGTCAAGCCCATCATCGGTCTTGAAATACCTATTTTTCACTCAACCCCTGCAAAAAGCAAGCGGGGCTTCCAGTCGTCGATGATCTTGTTAGCAATGAATGGCAAAGGGTGGAGGAATATCAATCACCTGAGCAGCGCTTTGCAAACCGATCCTGAGATCAGTCAACGAGGGGCGGTTTCGTTGGATCTCTGCGCAGAACGTTCTGGTGGTTTGATCTGCATCCCGACTGGGTTATTTCAACCTCAACAAACAACCGAAACGGGCAGTTCCCTTGACGATATAACTCAAGTCGTCTCCCAGTTGAGAGATATTTATGCTGATCGTTTCTATCTCCCTATTCAACGCAGCACACCGGGAAATAAACATACCAGTCGAGCGGCAAACACGATCGCGGACCAAATGGATTTGCCGGTGGTCGCGATTCACCCCGTATATTATCTTTCACCCGGGGGTGAAGAACTACAGCAGATCGTGACTGGAATTCGCCACAACACACCCTTCAACCGAGTAAACAGCAAAGCGTATGCTCCAATTGGATCTCATTTCATCACCAACGATCAAGCAAACACGCTGTTCTACGACCAGCCTCAGGCAATAAAATCTACTCTGGAAATCGCAGAACGATGCCAGCTCAATTTGGCTCTGGGTAAACCAAGATATCCCGTACTGCCGCTGCCTGCTGGAACTTCGCCAGACGATGTGTTAAGAGCTAAAGCGCTGTTAGGTGCAAGCATGCTGTATGGGCAAATCTCGTCTCATATTGAAGCCCGCATTAATCACGAACTTGGGGTTATTGCAGAAAAAGGCTTTGCACCCTTCTTTTTGATCATGGAAGATATCCTAGACTTTACCCGCCAGGCAGACATCCCGACTGCATCCCGGGGTTCAGCCTCATCATCTCTGGTAGCCCATTGTCTTGGCATCACTACTCCTGATCCGCTTGCCTTAAATTTATATTTTGAACGTTTCTTAAATCCCGCCCGCAGCACACCGCCAGACATAGACACAGATATCTGCTCGCAGCGGCGAGACGAAGTCATTCAACACGTCTACGACACTTACGGCCATGAGAAAGTAGCTATGGTTGCTACCGTGAACCGTTTCAGGGTGAGATCTGCCTTACGTGAGGTTTCGAAAACCTACGGTCTATCTCAAGATCGCATCCGAACGCTAGTTGATGCCCTTCCCAGGCGCAGTTGGGGACCACCAAACAAAACCCACTCCCGCACTGAATCCCCCTATTCAACTCTTGAGCAACGTTTTAGGTCACAGTTGTACGCGAAGATCTTCACAGTCGCCGCGGCTTTACTTGATAAACCCCATCACTTATCCATCCATCCTGGTGGAGCTGTGATTGCCCCAGCTCGGCTTTCAGAAATTGCCCCAACGCACCTCGCCAGTAAAGGTATTGTCATCACCCAATTCGATCTTGCATCCATCGAGCGGTTAGGGTTAGTCAAGATCGATCTTTTGGGAATACGCGGTTTAAGTGTGCTTGGTGATGTCGCACTTTCCGCACAAAGTAAACAGCCCCAAGTATTTGCATCACGACTAGACGTCCTTGGCGCAATACCACAGGAAGACCATGGCACTTCAGAGATAGTCATGAATGGGAAAACTATCGGCTGTTTTCAGATCGAAAGCCCAGGTATGCGCGCCACGCTCCAGGAAATCAAAGCCTCCAACATTGATGACATCACAATTGCCCTCGCGCTGTATCGCCCCGGTCCACTCCGCGGAGGGCTAAAAGATGCCTTTGTCCGCCGCCATCTTGGTGAAGAAGATGTGGAACATCTGCATCCCGCATTCCAAGAGCTTCTTGATGATACATACGGCGTCATCCTTTATCAAGAGCAAGTGCTGCGTATTGCCCATGAATTAGCCGGGCTATCCTTGTCCGAAGCAGACTTGCTGCGCCGTGCAATGAGTCATTTCGATCCGGGTAAACAAATGCAGACTTTGAAAGAAAAGTTTATTGCTGGAGCGCTAGCACACCGTCAGATCCCGCTTGAGACGAGTGAACAGGTTTGGGAGATGATGGCAGCCTTTGCCGGATATGGTTTCCCCAAAGCACATGCCGCCTCATATGCACAAATCGCATGGCGTTCTGCTTGGTGTAAAGCTCACTTCCCGGCTGAATTCTTAGCAGCCATCCTTGCGAATTGGGGAGGCTATTACAGCCAACGTGTATATCTGATGGAGGCGCGCCGGCTGCAATTACCCGTAAAAGCCCCCCACATCAATTATTCCCAACGCGAATTTTGTGTGGATTACCATTCCGAAACCCCAACTTTGTACATGGGGCTAAATCAGATACGAGACTTAACACGCAGAACTCAGACACGGATTATTAATGAGCGTCCTTTCGGCTCGCTCAATGATTTTCTAGTCCGTGTTGATCCACGCATAACTGAAGCCGAGAACCTAACGAAATGCGGTGCCTTTCAGGGTTTGGGTAATGTACCAGAGCTGCTCGATCAGTTGAGGGGCCGCTCCTGGCAGACACATCAGTACCAACTTTTTCCAATCGCAAATGCACAATCCCAAAACCATGATTGGAGTCCAGAACAACATGCAGAAGCACAGGAATCAATCCTCGGAGTTAGTGTGGATTTCCATCCCCTGGAATTGGTCTCACAAATATTGGTTGACCAAGGTGTAATTACATCGACTGAAGCCTTAGGACGGGTTGGCAACCTCGTGAAGGTTGCTGGCATGCGTGAGTCATGGCGAAGATTTACGCGCTCCAGTGGGGAGGTGTTTTACAGAATGACGCTAGCTGATATGGATGGAGATTTACCGGTCATTATGACAAACTCGGTCTACCGTCGTCATCATGATTTATTGCGCGGTCGCGGTCCCTTCGTAGCAGAGGGTGTTGTAGAAGTGTATGCAGCCCAGCAACGACCTTATCTACGCCTAGAGAGAATTTGGCCTGCCAGATAACTACGCATCTATCGATAATCCATTATTAAGCTGGTAACCGTTTAGATCCAAGTTATGCGACTAGACGAATTTGACAGACCCCCGATGTCCTCAGATCTGCAATCTGATCTCGGATTGCGAGGATGAACCCTGGAATTGATGAATATTATGATAGATCGGCAACGCGGTTCGCAGGAAAATTTCATCAACCGCAGCAGCAACATACCGATAAATGAGCTGTCCTGGGGCTACTCGGATATGCTTTCGAGCGGTGGCTAGTATAGCCCGATATAAGCCTGTGAAAGTACCGATTCCTGCACCATGCATGCCGCTTTGGCTGGTCATTCTGCGGGGGAATACTGCGCCCCATCAGCTATCTGGCAGCACTGCCCAAGTAGGTGCTGGGAGCAGCTTTTTGAGCAGTTGTCGGACATGATCGATACAATACAGTATCTACCCAGTCGCTGGAGGGGCTAGGAGCATTTGAACTGTCAAAGGATTAAGCCCATTTTCAGTTTTTTTGTCCAGTCGATAGTTTACCCTAGCCAGAACAAGAGTACTTCAATAGGAGGTATTTACTAAACGAACAACTTCCGGTTGAACAAAATAAATATCATGTGTTTGAGCTATACAATCCTATCATTCATGCCTGCAACCTGGCGGAGTATCTCTGTTTGCCCAGTGTGGTAGGTGTCATGAAAATAGAAACCAAACATCCGATTAATTACAGTCATATTTGCGTCCCCCACCTGAATTTCATTTTCCAAGTCGCTTGCAGTCAGCTTCTCCACTGCAGCGCTGATCCGCGTCTGGCCCTCATTTAGTATTCCCAACAGTTGATCCAAATGAACTACACCCTTCCCATCTTGTTTGACCGGTTCTGAGCCAGTTTCGTAGCGATGGTATGCACTAGCGGACAAAACTAAGTTACCGCCCATTAGACGCAGCAAGTTATCGCGATTGACTGCAATATGCCCCAACACCCAATTCAAGCAGTTAACATTAAAGGGTGTTTGAATTAAACTATCAGCATGCGATAATCCATCCGTCTGTCTGAGAATTAAACGCAGGTTCAACCCAAACCCTTCGAGTAACTTATCTGCTGTAATCATCGCGCCTCCAATTTAGATTATTCTTACTTGGTGATATCACTAAGCCCTGATTGTGGCTGGTCGGTTTCAGCAACCGAAGATATTCAGTACCTTTTGAAGGTAACACTTATACGGATTGTAGTATGTAATAGATAAGCAAACAAGTACACCTGTAAACGAATTACGCCATTCGTTAATCCGGACAAAAACAGCATTTAGACCAAATCCGCTTTACTGGCAGTTGTAGGGAGAATCCAAATTGAGTACAATGTCGATGTGAATTGCACAACAATATTCCTGGCAGGTCTCTACCTGCCAACAGATCACTAACCGGATATATTGATAGAGAGGAAGCAACCAATGAAATATCGTCGTT
>JBFENN010000271.1:0-4456 GCA_041551115.1 Anaerolineales bacterium | reverse complement strand
CGATCAAGAAGAATTCAGCCCATCCTTCAGCTTTATTCTGCGCGAACAAGACTTGATCAATGCCCCCCAAACAATTGTCACGACAGCTGCCATTCCACCCGCTGAAGTCCCCAGCTTCCAGAACGAGCTCGTAGCTGCCTTCCCCAATGTGACGGTCATCGACATCACCGCTACGATTGCCTCGCTGGCAGAGATCGTTGCTGATATCACGGTGATTGTACGCTTCTTCACCGCTTTCAGTATTGTGGCTGGTGTGCTGATTGTCATCAGTTCAATTCTAGCGACACGCTTTGCACGCATCCAAGAATCGGTTTACTACAAAGTGTTGGGCGCAAAACGGGGGTTTGTGCTGCGGGTGTTTGCCTTGGAGAATATTTTTATCGGATTGGTTAGTGCTCTACTGGCTTTGTTGCTCTCGCAGCTTACCAGCTGGCTGCTGATCACCCAAGTGTTCGAACTGACTTATACAACCTACTGGGGTTCGAGCCTCCTGCTGATGGTGTTCACGATTGGGCTCGTCACCGCAGTTGGTCTGTTGGCTTCGCTCTCGATCTTACAAAAGAAGCCAATCACCTTCCTACGCGAGCAATCAGTGGAGTGATCTATGCTGAGAGAACAAATTCAATTAGTTGTATACTGCATATCAGTTATTAGCTTATTTGCCTGTACTCAATCACCCAAAGCAGAACCACTACCCCCGATTTCTCCTGCGGCTGATGAACCCAGTCTGACAATTCTGGCTTTTGGTGACAGTCTGACAGCTGGTTATGGAGTTGATCCTGCTGATAGCTACCCAGCCCAACTTGAGCGAATACTCCAATCTGATGGTTATCCGGTCAAGGTCATCAACGGCGGTATCAGTGGTGAAACGAGCAGTGCCGCGCTCAATAGGCTGGACTGGATGCTGAAGACCAAACCCGATATTGTCATCGTTGAGACTGGTGGGAACGACGCATTACGAGGCATTGACCTGACCATCACCCGTGCGAACATCTCTGAGATCGTGCGCATGTTTGATGAAAGCGGTGCAGTCGTAATCGTTGCCGGGCTGCAGATCATCCAGAATTTGGGCAGCGCCTATGCAGATGAGTTCGCCAGTATCTATCCAGAGGTTGCCGAGCAGTACCGTGTTGCTCTGATCCCCTTCATTTTGGAAGGGGTAGCAGCCGACCCCAATCTCAACCAGGCTGATTTCATCCATCCTACCGCAGAAGGTTATTCAGTCATTGTCGACCATATTTACCCGTACGTCCTGGATGCCATCGCTGCGACCCTGGGAAATTGATCCTAGAAGGATTTCTCTGGTTGTCCAATAGACTGAAAATATACTATTGAATTGTTATGACGAGATTAATCCACTTTATTGTTGCAGTAGTTTTCATCTTGTTGCTGGCAGCTTGCGGCGGAGGCAAGATGCTGGTAGCGGATATCGCCGACCAGGGTGGGCAGACTGGGACCTTGCCCGGTAATAGCCTCAATCAGGCAAGTACTGATTCAGTTCCTGTAGTATCTTTCACGGCTACGGAACTGCCTACGGTTGCCCCAACGAATTCGTCCACATCAAGCCCGACAGCATCTCCCACCAGTACACCCAAACCAACCGGGACTCCGACACCGCCCCACCCGCTGGCCATCGACTATTTACGTCAGCAGGAATATCCGGGCGGCGATCTCAACATCGAGAATGAACTTGACCCGGGCGCCAATTACCGCCGTTACTACGCCTCGTACCATTCTGAAGGGTTGATAATATATGGTTTGCTGACCATCCCCAATGGGGAAACACCGCCAAGCGGCTGGCCGGTGATCATTTTCAACCATGGTTATATCCCACCTGACCAGTACCGAACCACCGAACGATATGTGAATTATGTGGATGGTTTTGCCCGGCGCGGTTACATCGTCTTCCGGTCTGATTACCGTGGTCACGATAACTCAGAGGGGATCGCGCGTGGTGCTTACGGTACCCCCGATTATACGATCGATGTGCTGAATGCAGTTGCCACGCTGAAGAATTACCCGCTGGCGGATCCAGAGCGGATCGGAATGTGGGGGCATTCCATGGGCGGTTACATCACTTTACGGGCTATGGTGGTATCGGAAGATATCAAGGCTGGTGTGATCTGGGCGGGAGTGGTTGCCTCCTACGAGGATCTGTTATCACGCTGGCACCGGTCCCGCCCGACGGTTACGCCCGGAGGTGACTCACAGCCCTTGCGCTGGCGAGATGCCTTAGCTGTCGAATATGGCTCCCCAGAAGAGAATCCCCAATTCTGGGATTCAATCTCAGCTAACGCGTTTTTGACCGATCTCTCCGGACCGCTGCAGCTGCACCATGGCACTTCCGATACGAGTGTTCCAGTTGAATTCTCTACCAAGCTGACTTCTCAAATCCGGGCTGCGGGTGGCGAAGTGGAGTTGTATATCTATGATGGGGATGATCACAACTTGGCCAACAACTTCGGTGCGGCAATGCTGCGCTCGATCATGTTTTTCGATGAACAAGTGAAGGGGTCAATCGAGTAAGATCGGGGATGGTATGGTATTTGCTAACTAAGCGGGTGGGGAAGAATTTTATTCTCTTGTTCTTAATATGACAAACTGGGGTATAATACTCTTGTAAGCAGATTTCAGCATCATATTCTTCACACCACTCCCCGCAGCTTCACTACAGCCACAGTGCGCTTTTGAAAAATGCAATATACCCATTCATCGAAACCCTGCAATGAGGGTTGACAAGCAGTTTCAGGAGGATCCAGCGTGGCAAAAATTTATCCAACATATGCATCTGCGAACCATTTGAACCCTCCAGCCCAAGGTGGTCTGCCTGACCGCCGGACGCTGATCGCTTTTCTTACATTTGTCGTATTAAGCGGCGGGGCGTCGGTTGCGATCCGGTTCACCTATGGGGAACTGCAGCCTTTCTATGGCTCTATGGTGCGGTTTGGTATTGGTGCGCTGGTATTCTGGGTCCTGGCGTGGATCAAGAAGATCCCACTGCCGCGCGGCAGGGCGCTGATTGGAGCGTTGCTGTTTGGTGCATTGAGTATGGGTGTCGCGTTTGCGTTAGTTTCCTGGGGCTTAGTGGCTACCCCTGCTAGCACCTACCAAATCTTGATGGCTTCGGTTCCGCTGCTAACCCTGTTCTTTGCTTTTGCCCATCGACTTGAGCCGTTGCGGATGCGTGGTATGGTGGGGTCATTATTGACGGTGGCAGGTATTGTTGTAGTGGTTGGCGGCGCTGCGGGGACTGGATTGTCCCTTCCGCATATCATTGCCATATTACTAGCTGCAGCTGCCATGACAGAATCAAATGTGATCGTGAAGAAATTTCCTCCTAACCACCCAATCATGACCAGTGCAATAGCAATGACGGTTGGCTCGTTGATATTGGGCGGATTATCGTTGGCATTTGGTGAAGCCTGGATTATTCCTCAACAAATGGTTACCTGGATAGCTCTGCTCTACCTGATCTTGATCTTGACCTTAGTGGCATTTTTCTTATATTTGTACGTATTAGGGAAGTGGACGGCTTCAGGGACATCTTATGGGTTTGTTTTGATCCCGCTGATTACGGTAGTGCTGGCGACCTGGCTGGCAGGTGAGCAGATCACGATAACTTATGTTATCGGTTCTGGATTGGTTTTACTGGGAGTCTATGTAGGTGCCCTGATGCAGCCGAAGAAGAAGGTGATCTTGCAGAAAGGTGCCGAATCCGCGATTGAAGCAGCTCCTGCGGATTGACCATTAAGAATTCCCTCAGTGCTGGACCGTTGGCAGATATTGATGGTATACGTATGTTTGGAATTCGAAAGAGCCAATGTCGCAGCGTTGGAAACGGGGCAGTCCACGTTGGTCGGTATCTAATTCACTCCCCATATAATCTTTACACCCCTCAGGATCGGCTGCATTTATCGCCGGGCTGCTAATCAGTAGCTCATGAGTCGGGGAAAGCCCTCCGTTATCTTGCAGCAAACCCAAACTCGCCAGGGTATCAATCCGGTCGCCAATTGTCGGTGTGAAGCTGCAGTTTTCTGAGTCTCCAAGCAGGTTGTACCCGAGACTTATGATCGTGCCGTTGCAATCTTGGGCATATTCGCTGCTGCTGTTCCCGGCTAGAATGCTATTCTTCATTTCAACCGATCCGAAATAGCTCGGAGCTTCGTTGTGGATTCCCCCAGCCCCGGAGCTGTCATTGTTATTTGTGATGGTGCTGCTGTATATTCTCACATCACCACTTAAGTTGTTGATACCTCCGCCATGACCGCGAGCGCTGTTACCGCTGATCGTGGAATTATGGATGATCGTGTCTCCATCAGCGTTAAAGATACCTGCGCCTGAACTGGAAGTGTTGCTGAATATCGTTGTATTGTAGAGCAGGGTAATATTAGCGTTGCGGATACCGCCTCCCTCACTGGTTTCGTCACCATCATCAACATTGTACCGGATGACACAT
>JBFENN010000270.1:0-4519 GCA_041551115.1 Anaerolineales bacterium | reverse complement strand
GCACAAGTCTAGTCATTCGAAAAGGTGATAACTACCTCAGCTGACTCCCGTACTAGATACGGTTGAGAAACGCAGTATCAGATAGAATGCAAAGATCGCAAACAGAAGACTGATGATCATACCCACGACCACAGTGAGGGTGCCGAGCGGTTCAATTAACTGTCCGATAATCCAGGGTAAGACCATGCCTCCAAGTGACGAGCCAACAAAAAACCAGCGCGTGATCTCACCTCTGAGAGCCATTCGGCGTTCAGCCAAGTTTAGCGTGGTGGGGAAAATTGAAGCCATAAATAGTCCTGAGCCAATTGTGCACACCCAAAGGACAAGCCATGAGGTAGGAAGCAGGAGAATTAACACGGCACTGACTAAACAGCCAAGCAGGTCAACAATCAATATTGCGCTTGATCTGAAACGGGTTGAGATCGGGATACCAAGCAATCGGCCGATAGTTAATGCTCCCCAGTAAGCAGATGTGAGATAAGCTGCGATCGCAGCAAACGAAACAGCCTGTTCGCCAGCCAAGCCAGCCCCAAATTGTTTATTGGCATACACGAAGACCCAACCACCCATGGCGGATTCTGCTCCTACCACGAGGAAGAAAAAAACAGCCAGCAAGGCAACCAAACGAGTGTCAGCTTGACGAGAACTTCCAGGAGCTTCGGGGGCGGGAGCAGTGGGGCTAGGTAGTCGTAATAGCCACACACCCACTGGTATGGCCAGGAGCGCCATGATCCAGAAAGCCCACGAAATATCACTGAAATTGAGGATCGATTGAGCAACGATTATCGGAGCGATGAAAGCACCGAAGCCAAATGTGAAATGCAGCCCGTTCATATAGGGAGGTACACGCTCGCCGTGTACCCAAACCATCAACGTGTTTCCACCCACATCTAGCGCACCTTCAGCAATCCCAACAAAAAAAATAAGCGCTACCAACAACCACAGTATGGGAATCAAGGGAACCAAGCCGAAAATAATAGATAGGAGTAAAAGTGCTCCTCCTGCTATTTGATGTCCGGGTCGACGATCATACTGACGCCCACCAGCAAGGGATCCAATCAAATAGCCAATACTGAGACTCACGAACAAAATGCTGACCTGACTGAGTTTTGAACCGGTCCGTTCAGCTAGTCCAGGTAATGTAGGTCCAATCACGGCCACTGCGAGGCCAAGGATGACAAAGGCAGTGAAGTACGCAGCTGTCTTGACTATTTTTTCGGATTGTGGGGGTATCGGTGAATTCTTTTCCGCAGTGGCTGACATTGTGAACTCCGCTTTTGGTTAAAGATATGAGTCTGTGAGCAGTAACGAGAATGATCTGCTTACCTAAACAAGCGCTGATCATACACGATTTGACGAATGCAGACAATCATGAGTTATCATTCCTATGGGAGAACCTTAGCTACATTGTTTTATCTCGCAACGATCAATGCTGCCCGGTGTTAAGCTAACTTGGAGCTAGTTTGATCCCTCCCCTCTGAAGATAAGTCTCTACAATTGCCAAAATGAGAATGTGGCTGATACAACCCATCATTCAAAAATCAAAATGGAGGCAGTACGTATGACAAAGAGTGTAGTGTATTTTGGTTCACCCAAACAAGCCCAATTAAAAGCTGAAGAGACCCTCCCCGCAAAACTAGACCTCATCCTAGAGCGACTAAATCTACGCACACGCGTGAAGGACGAAACTGTTGCCATCAAAATGCATACTGGCAACAATATTGGATATTCAACTGTCCACCCGGTATTCGTTGCAAAAATTGTTAAAGCTGTAAAAGATGGTGGAGGTAAACCATTCATAGTGGATGTTCCCTGGGATATATCCGGGGCTGAGGAACGGGGCTACACGCCAGAAGTGTTGGGTTGCCCAGTTTACCCTGCGGCGGGTCCGGATGAGCGATATTTTTACGCACATGAATATCCCTTCAAGAACATCAATGAATGGCTGGTTGCAGGACTGGTGGAGGATGCAAGCTTCTTAATTAACCTGGCACACGTCAAAGGTCACCCTAGCTGTGGTTTCGGAGCGGCATTCAAAAACCTGGCTCTGGGTTGCATGGCAGGTCCGACCCGCGCGGCTATGCACGATACGATGCAGTATGATCCATATTGGTTTCCTGAGAAATGCCCCGATGATAAGGTCCGGCAAAAGATCAAGGAAGCCTGCCCGTCTGATGCGCTGGTCGACGATAAGGACAACCCAGGTGGACTTCACCTGCATCCCGAGCAATGTAATGCTTGCGGGCGGTGCCTAAAAATAGCTCCAAAGGGTAGCCTGATTATCGACAGCGTCAATTTTCATGCCTTCCAAGAAGCCTGCGCGATCAGCACCAAATTATGCCTGGATACATTCTCACCAAAGAAAGTTGTGCATATCAGCCTTGCCACCCACATGACACCAGTTTGCGACTGCTTCGGATTTACTAGCATGGCAATTCTACCGGATGCAGGAATCTTTGGCTCAGATGATATTGTTGCCATTGACCGAGCGGTTTTAGATGCAACTGCCGAAATGAGACTGCTCGAAGAGAACATACCAACTGCATGGGAAGTACATACGCGCAGCGGCCATCCTTTTCAGTGGCTGCATGGGCCATTGAAAGACCCCTACTTGGTAACAAATTACGGTCAGGCATTGGGGCTTGGTAGCAGTGAATACAAACTGGTAGATGTCCTTCCGGTAGGCCAAGGTATCAGCAAAAGCAGCAATTATGTGCCTGCGCAATAGGTTCGTTTCCTGTTAACTTAGACAACCAATAATGATCCAATTTGAGTTTTTGTGGAAAGAATCGTGCCCAACGGCGGTGTCCTATATGCATCAAGTTGAATGAGTATTGTGGCTAGATATCTTTCTATTTCAAACAACAAATGTATAAGACATAAATTCGCATACCTGCTCATAGTGAGCGGCATCATCTTCGTCACCATCGCGATTGCAATCCGTTTTCTTCTAATCGAACTTGAGATAAGTTACCCGGCATGGCTCCCTGAGGCTGTGGCCGGTTTACGGCTAGAACGCCAAATTCTGGGAAAGGAAGCCGTAGCAGAAATTAACCGACTGCACGGCAAATCCTTTACTTTGGTAGACGGAGCAGTTGGCAGATATGACTCCGGGCAGGTGACTCTCTGGGTATCTCGAGCCCAGTCCACCAATTCAGCTGAGAAGATACTGCTCGCGATGCGGGATCGTATCGCAGTAGGAGATGCGCCGTTTACCCCGCTTGGGGAGCGCAAGCACCCAAAACGTATCGTATATGAAGTCGAGGGTTTAGGCCAATTACACTACTACTTCCGATCCAACGATTTGGTAGTTTGGGTAGCGACAGACAAAAATAGCGCCGATGAAGCCTTAGCTGATGCCCTTGGGTATTTCCCTTAAACTGGGTAGCATTTAAGGAACGTTATATAAATATGTGACTACATTTGGATTATCGATTTTTTCGTATCTTTCGCAGCTGATGTTCGTCGCAAAGTTGTAAGGAACAGGCACTGGATAGCCAATAGGGGATATTCCTAATAACTCCCATACATTGGAATACGGGCACCATTGATCGCCCCAGCTTGGTCTGTACACAGGTGCAGCACCGCGCTACTGATCTCTTCTGGTGTAGTCCAATTAGCATTCTCTGCATTGGGTGCGGTGGTCTTCTCACGAGCGATGTCTATTGTTTTTACTCGTAAAATATTGGCTGTAACGCCCGTCGTCTTTAGCTCTTCAGATAAAGTTAACATCAAGGTTTCTTGAGCAGCTTTAGCGATACTGTATGCACCAAGTTTAGCAGCCGGACGTTCAGCAAACGGAGTGGATATTATGATAAACCGTCCCCATTTGTTCGCCAGAAGCTGCGGTAAAGCATTCTTTGAAAGCTGGTATGTGGTCCACAGGTGTTGATCCAGCATTTCATTGATAGTATTAAAATCCGTATCCAGGGTAGTTGCCCCCCCCGTCCAGCCACCCACAAGGTGGATTAAGATATCCAGCTTTCCGAAACGGTCAATGATTTTTGATATGGCAGATTGTAAGCTTTTTCCATCAGCAAGATCGACTGCCGAGAAGAAAACTCGCTCTTTAGGCAACTCCAGCTCTGTTACCATTGCGCTCAAGTTCTCAGTGCTACGGCTTAACAGCGCCAGATTGGCACCTTGATCGGCAAACTGCCTTGCAACCACCTGTCCTAGTGCACCCGTGGCACCAGTAATTAGGACTACTCGATCTTGATATGACATAAACAGCCTCCTGAAATATCAGCTACGACACTGAGCTAGAATCACCAGACAGTGTAGCAGCTATCTTCTGCTAATTATTATTCTTGATTTGAAAACATGAGTGCAATTTGAGCTGGTGTCATGCCCTCTATCAAGGGTAAATCACCTTGTTCCTGCAGGTGCTCTTTTCCAGTAAAATCGATCATATGCCCAGATTTATCTGCCTTCGTTTCGAGATAGAAACGATTAAAGTCATTCGGTGGGATCACATGCGGAATCCGACCATTGACTTTAACTCCATGGGTGGTTAGGT
>JBFENN010000269.1:0-4519 GCA_041551115.1 Anaerolineales bacterium | reverse complement strand
GCGTCGTAAAGGTACCAATTCCCTTCGGTAGTGAATACAAGAAGCCGACTTTCATCAGCGTTAAACGATTGGACGCGGGAATACTCATTCTTCATACCCAGTGAGCTGTCACTGGGAGCCAAGTCCAACATTCGATCTGTGACACGGACAAGGCAAGTGCCAAACACAGGATCAACAAATGAAGCACGAGCTGCGGGTTCGCTTATGGTTGGAACCTGCCGAATCTCAAAACCAGTTATGGGGGTGAACTGGGAATAATCGCATGTCTCTGCATACCAGGCGCCACCCCTTGATTGGAGGTCGGATTCCAGCTCTGGCTTGGGAGTGTTTTGAGAGGGCCGATCTGTCTGAAGCAGAACAGCATTATCCAAGCCCGCGGTATCCCTGATCATAGGATTGCACGCGGAAGAAATCAGGAGAATGGAGATTAGATCCAATCCAAATTTCACAATATCTTTGCGCAACTCATGCCCCATTCCAGCCATCCCGCCCCTATTTGCTGCGAAGGTGCACTCGATATTGATCGATTTATCCATTGAATTACGAGAAACGGTAGAAAATCATACCCGAACAGCAATCGAAAACTGGTTATCTAGAGTACCACTAAGACGGTCATCTTCTGCTACTGGGATAATTCTGACTCAAGCGGGATCGCTTCGCTCAATCCCCAAAATTTCAATTCGCCATTTGATGCCCCAGAAACCAGTAGATGGCTATCGGGAGAGAAAGCAAGGGTGGTAATGACATCCGAATGTTCGGTCAGGATGCGCAGCAATTCACCATCGGCTACCTGCCACAGACGCAGTGTTTCATCACCAGACCCGGAAGCCAAAAGCGAACCATCTGGCGAGAAGGCAACATCGAATACAGGGGCGCTGTGACCCGGTAAGCTCCTCACCAGACTACCATCACTCACCTGCCACATCCCGATTGTAGAGTCTCCCGAAGCAGAGGCAAGCAGGGTACCGTCAGGTGAGAATGCCAGCTTGTGGACTGGACCTGTGTGACCACGCATGGTTTGGAGCAGGTTGCCGTCGCTCACCTGCCACAACCTGACTGTTTGGTCCTCTGAAGCCGAAGCGAGCAGCTTGCCGTCCGGAGAAAATTCTACATCCGCAACCCCCTCCCGATGCCCTTGAAGCGTGCGCAACAAGTGACCATCGCTGACCTGCCAGAGACCGACATTCCCACTCCATGAACCGGCTGCCAGCAGCAAGCTGTTGGGGGAGAAATCCACGCTAGGAACTCCCCCCATCGAAGCCTCGATTTTGCCCGCAAGTCCTCCATCGGGTACCTGCCAGAGCAGCACGGTGTCATCATCCGAGGCGGTAGCAAAAAGCGTATTATCGGGCGAAAAAGCCACACTGGAAATCCATTGATTATGACCAAGCAGGTACTGGTATTGACTGCTGGCATCTACCCGCCATAAACCGCCATAGAAGCGATATTTATACAAACCCATCAAATCCCGGTTGTTTGCTGTCCCAATCAAGGCACCATCGGGATTAAAAACCAGTTCTTCGATCCGCGAACCAGTCTGCCAGGTAGCCAGGTTCACTACGAATTGGGCTGATTGGGCGTTTACAGGCGCGGCAGGTTGGTCAATAGCCTTGATCTGCACGACAGGAGCTTTTTGGGTCTGCAGAAAGAAGAATCCAGCAGCAATGGCAAACCCGAAGAGCAGGAGGACGGCTGCCATGATGATGATCCTGCGGTATTTCGGCCTGGCTGCAGCTTTGGCTTTGGGCAAGACAACCTGCTGAGAGGCGTCCGCGGTGTCGAGCGGCGGTTCTATCTCGGTAGGAACAGCAGAAGGCGATCGTTCGCCATGTTGATCTTCAGGCACTCGGTCTGCTTCTACAAGCTCCTCATGAAGCTGGCTCGCATCTATCACAGCAGGAGAGGGGGTGTCCACGATCGGCTCTGGTTCAGCGTCAAATCGATCTGGATCACTCGCCTGAATTAACTGATCATCATCCACAACGGTAGCAAGCGAGGCCGCGTTTGACTCACTCACACGGACCAGCTGCAAGGCAGCGGCCATCTCGTCCATCGATTGGAAACGGTCCTTTACATCTTTAGCTAAAGCTTTATCTACCACGGCTGCCAAGCTATCTGGAATCCCTGGCCTGGTTTCTTGTAAATCTGGCAGCGGATCATTAAGCACCATCATCATCAGCGTCATAACCGAATCTGCCTGGTATGGTGTCCTTCCGCTGATCATTTCATACAGCGTAACTCCCAATGAGTAAATGTCCGAATGTTCGTCCACACGCTCACTGCGGATTTGTTCGGGTGACATATACATCGCTGTGCCGAGGGTGGCTCCGGTTGCGGTGTGATATTCCCCGCCAATTATCTTGACAATCCCAAAATCCATCAGGATTGCCTGTCCGTCCAGGTCAAGCATGATGTTGGCTGGTTTTATATCGCGATGGATTAATTCGTGGTTGTGGGCATAACCGACAGCCGAGCACAGCTGGTTGGAAAACCGAAGCACTTCCTGGAAAGGCATCATCCGCTGCACTGCGTTGAGGCGTTTGAGGCGAGCCTGCAGGGTCTCCCCGGTTAAGTATTCCATGACCATGTAATAAGTCTCACCATCGATATTGAAATCGTGAACCTGGACAATATTTGGATGGCGCAGGCGAGCTACCGCGGCCGCTTCTTCTTTGAACCGGTTGACGAAGTTTGGGTTTACCGATAGATGTGTGTGGATCAGCTTAATGGCAACCATACGGCGCAGGTTGGGATCGGTCGCTCGATAAACAGCTGACATGCCCCCTTGTCCAAGTAGGGAATCAATCTGGTATCTATCACTGATCGTCTGACCTACCCAGCTTTGTGGTATCATCAATGCTCTCTCGTAAAAGAAGTAACCTTACATCGTCTTAGGCTGCTCCATAAGGGCGCAGCAGCTCAAGCTTCAAGCGCATTTTTACATCGTTGTCAACAAACAGAGACCCATGGTGCTGATGCACAGGGTGGATTTCGCTCCCCTGGAGGAATGCGCTTCTCTCGAGCACTGAGCCATCACCAATGTTTTCACTCTGGTAGCTGACGGTTTCAATTTTTCCACTGGAATCGCGCTGGATCGTGACATTTGATTTCGTCTTGATCCCGTAACCAAATACTGAAACGGATGGTGTGCTAGCGGTATGATTGAGTTCAGTGCGAAAATCCTGGCCCATTTTCAATAAAGGCAGATACTCGGGGTCCAACCAAGTACCATCTTCAAGGAAGTTTACCCCCACACCGTGCTGATCCGTACCGACAGCATAATCAGGCATGATTTGGTACGTACTTGGGTAGGTCATCATAATCTTTCTGAGCCGTTCCCCCATAATACCGAAAGGCAGCACTTCTGGAACAACTAACATACTAACCAAGCCTTTAACGGCTCCTTTATGGGGGCCACCCATCAAGATGACCCTTTCGACACGTTGATCGCCGCCCAGACATTCGACAAAGTAGCGGGTTACCATCGTGCCCAAACTGTGACCGATGATGATCACCGGCTGACTTTCATCCAAGCTTTCGATCAACTCCCCAAGCTGCCTGGCTGATATGCGTACATCCTGGCGCCAATCATAGGGGAATTCGAAGAAATTCACATCACGCTGGAAATTCAGTTCGTCCACCAGGTAGTCGCCAAGCCGATTATACTGATCTTGTTTGATCAAATTGGGGACGATCACTAATTCATCGACGATACTGCGCGGCTCCAAGGGGATGTCGGAGGGGTAGATGAATATCTCCGGGTTCGTGAACATCATCTTAACGTTCGGCCAAACCCGTTCATTACCCAACCAGAGCTCTGACCCCATCAAACCGGGTACAAACACCACGGTCCGACGTCTATCTGGCGCTGCTGAATGTTCATCAACCAAAGTCAGGGCTTGTTCCTGGAACCCCGCCTTAAAGACTATCTGAAAAGAACCGATCTGAAAGCCATCGCCATCCTGCAAGACGTGCTGGTCGATCCGCTGACCGTGCATCCAAGTGCCGTTCGTACTGTCAAGGTCTACCAGTAGGAAGGCTGCGCCCCTGCGCTGCAGCTCGGCGTGGCGCCGGGACACATTCACGGAATCAAGGAAGACTGGGCAGCTTTCAGCGCGTCCGATCGTTACCAGGTCCAGGTCTTTGAGATCGATACGCCACGATTTGCTTCCCGTAAAAACCACAAGGCTGGGATTGCTGGTCTCATTAATCACTACCGGCAGATATTCATCCTTAATAGTCTGATCGAGCTGCATCAAGGTCTCAATTACAGTTTCACCCACGTCCGCGGAGGTGGCGTCCAGCAGGAATTTGAGCTGCTGGCTCCCCAAGCTGATCGTATCGCCAGGCAGCAATGTGGCGCTGTCCACACGGGTGCCATTTACCCGCGTACCGTTTGCGGAACCCAGATCAAGAAGGGAAATTCCCTGGTCACTGCAATCCAAACGGGCATGAGTACGTGATACCCTGCTATCGTTGAAGGTGATGTCATTGGTAGTCCCCCGGCCAAGTGTAATGC
>JBFENN010000268.1:0-4542 GCA_041551115.1 Anaerolineales bacterium | reverse complement strand
GTCCTGGCTATTGATCTTTGACCAACCATGAGGAAGCCCAATCTAACGTTTTTCTTTGATAGACATTCGAGAATTAGTTAGTATACTCCTCTGATTCTCATTATGGGTGGTAATTCTTACTTGGGGAAATCAAACTAAATGCTTGAATAGTGGAAAATCTGGGTGAAGGGCTCCAGGGAAGGCTTTATTGATCCCGGACTGCGAAGGGATTGGCAACTCTCCCTTCGTGGATGAGATCTATTCATAAGGTATATTTTGTAAATAAATTTGTGTACGTCTGAATCACACCAGGCTCAGCCGAATGATAAAAGCCGCCAGTCAAGGGCGGAGTAACGCTGGCTGACTTTATTGTTGCGAACTGCAATAGCAATCGCGCGCTTGCTCCCAACCAACACACAAAGCTGTTTAGCTCGAGTCACTGCGGTATAGAGTAGATTGCGTTGTAGCATCATATAGTGTGCAGTTACTAATGGGATGACAATCGCTGGAAATTCTGACCCTTGCGACTTGTGAACCGATATTGCATAAGCCAGAACAATTTGATCCATTTCATTCCAATCGTAAATGATGCGGCGACCCTCGAAATCAATGGTGGTCGTATGCTCAGTCTCGGATATCTCTATCAGCTGACCGATATCACCGTTGAACACCTCTTTATCATAATTATTCTGGGTTTGCATCACCTTATCACTTGTTCGGAAAAGTTGACCAAATAGCCTTTTTTCGGTTTTATTACGTTGAGGAGGGTTGAGCGCATTTTGCAGGCGTTCGTTGAGGGCATCAACTCCAACAGCACCGCGATACATTGGTGATAGCACCTGGATATCCGTTCGTGGATTTAGTCCAAATTTAGATGGGATTCGCTTTGTAACGATATCTAGTACCCAATCAGCAGCTTCTTCAGGGGATTCTATGGGGAATAAGTAGAAATCACCTACAGGGATGTGTTCATCCTGAGTAGATTTTGGGAAGAAAGGCAACTTCCCCTGGTTTATGCGGTGGGCATTACTGGTGATCTGTGAACCGGCTGCCTGGCGGAATATTACATTCAAGCGGGCAACTGGAGCAATATCACTTTTGATGATGTCGTGTAGGACATCGCCCGCACCAACAGAAGGGAGTTGATCAATATCGCCTACGAATAATAAATGGGTGCCTGGTGATAGAGCTTTCAACATATGTAGTGTCAGTAGCAGGTCTAGCATTGACGCCTCATCAACAACGAGCATGTCAATTTTCAATGGATTATCTGCGTTATGTTTAAAGCCTTCACCTGGTGAATAAGCCAGGAGTCTGTGTATTGTACTGGCGGGACGTCCGGTTGCTTCAGAGAGGCGTTTCGCTGCCCGACCTGTGGGAGAGGCTAACGCATAGCGTTTCCTTGAACCCTCGAGAGCTGCGATTAGTGCCCGAATGCAGGTGGTTTTACCAGTCCCAGGACCACCAGTGAGCACGCAAAGGGGATGAGTAAGTGCCATCTTGATGGCTGATTTTTGGTCTTGAGAGAGTTGGGGATCGATGTCAAGGAACAACGGTGGTATATCACTAAGATTGGTTGGGAAAGTGGTTGACAGGATTCGTAATCGTTCTGCAACCCCGATTTCACTGATATACAAAGGGGTCAAATAGATGGCTGGATGGGTATATATTGGTGCTGGTTCGCGGATGCTACTGACGGGGCTGCTTGTTTTACTTTGTGTATTTAATTCGGGAGTACTTTTTGTTATGCCTACTACTTCGTGCTTGATGCGATCTTCAACTCCAAGACAATCTAGAGCTGCAGGGATCATATCGCTGGAAACCCCGAGTAATTCGGTTGCGCGTTGTGATAGTTCACCGGCAGGAACATACACATGACCATTGGAGGTCATCTCATTCAGAACAAAAATGATTCCCGCCTCGATGCGGGAAGGATGATCGAATGGTAATCCCAATGCCTGTGCGATCCTGTCAGCGGTTTTAAAACCCACGCCGTAGATGTCACGCGCCATGCGGTAAGGGTCAGTACGTACGATTTCAAGTGCCTGATCGCCATATTGCTTATAGATCTTGGTTGCCAGATTTGTACTAACTCCATGACTGTGTAAGAACAGCATGATCTCCTTGACCTGTTTTTGTTCTTCCCACGCCTGCGCGATCTGGCTTGTTCGCTTAGGTCCAATATTGGCGACCTCCATTAAACGATCGGGATTGTGTTCTATGATATCCAGCGTCTTGATCCCAAAGTGATTGATGATACACTCGGCAAGATTTGGTCCGATACCTTTAATCAAACCTGAGCCTAAGTATCGTCGCAGACCTTCCAGGGTTGCTGGGTATTGTTGCTCACAAATTTCGATCTGGAATTGTAGCCCGTGCTTTGGGTGTTTTATCCAGGTTCCCTGTAGCTGTAAGTATTCTCCTGGTGAAATCTCTGGCAAGTTACCTACTGCGGTGACGATACCTTCTCTGTTTAAACCAGGAATCTTGGATTGGTCTGGACGCAAACGCACCACACTGTAACCGTTTTCCGGATTGTAGAATGTGATTCGCTCTACGGTTCCGGATAAAGTGTCCATTGTGTGGTGCTAATACTCAACTTGAAAATATGGTGACTGGGTTTTATAACGATGTCGGTTCTGTAAGTTGTTATGCACTTACTGTATAGGATTGGTAGATGCCCAATCCACGCCTATGATCACGATAACATCCACTTCGCTTTCGGGGTTGTAATCCTGAATTATGTTATACGGGGTTATTGACATTAAGTCAACCAAATAACGCAGCGTATAGGGATTACCGGTTATATCGATTACTCGCGAATTATTGAGAATTTCGTTCGCATTTCCCATTGAAACAACAGTCGCGCCTTGTGAAGCAAGGTATTCCTGGGTTAATTTTGCCAGGCCTTCGGTATACGAGCCATTCAAGACGGAGATGCGTGCTTCTTCCACTTGCATGGGTTCTAATAGATCGGAATTTGTCAGGTATGGGCTGGCCAGATTTGATGAAGCAAAGATATCGTCTCGTAGAATGCGAATTTTTTCAGGTAGAGGCTTGAGAACATCCTGTGTACCATCGGGTGATTTAGCGAAAGCTACGTGCTCGGTACCTATGGCACCTTTTTTTATGTTGCCATCTGGAATTTCCATGACGAGCATGCCTAATTTTATTGCATCCTCGAGGGACATATTTGTGTTGATACCTTCTGAAAGTTCTTTATATATCTCTGGAGACTGGGGTATCAACCAGGCAAGCGCTTCTGGCTTTAGAATCCGTTTCTTTAGCGCAAGGATAACTTGCTGTTGACGTTGTGCACGGTCAAAATCCCCTCCTTCTGTACCGCGTGCGCGCGCATATGCTAATAATTCTGGACCTTGCAATCGTTGCTCACCCGGTTCAAGGATGATCGTATTATATTTACCTATAGGATCAATTTTGATCTCTTCCTTCACATCGATTAGCACACCACCTAATAAATTCACGAATTTTTCGAATGCATAGAAATCAATTTGAGCAAAGTAATCGATTGGAACACCAAGCAATTCCTCGACAGTAAGGACTGCCTGACCGGGACCGCCACCTGGCACCTGGTAGGTTTCACCTAAAGCATAGGCGGTATTGATCCTGCCGTAATCAAATCCGGGAATATTGACCCATAGATCCCTTGGGATGTTCAGGATGCCTGCAGTACGTGAGAGTGGATCCAAGGTGAGTAAGATCATCGTGTCTGTGCGCGGTGGCCCCTCACCGGATAACCAGTCGCGGTAATCTAGCCCCATGATGAGCAGAGTCACTCGACTAGCGCCATCCCAAGGTTCTGCTAAGGGACCTGTACTCAACTGCGGGATCTCAGGAGTTGGATTTGGGGTTCCCTCAGAATCTGTGGAACCACTTGCTTTATCCTTGATTGCAAAGCCTTCTATCTGGGTGATGTCATATGAAGCCCAAAAATCACGTGACTTTGAATAAGCCACATAAGCAGAAAGAAAGGCTGCGATCGCGAAGATGATCAGCAAGCCTATCTTCAATCCACTACGTGTGGAAATTTTTATTTCTCTGTCATGCATCATGGCATCGGATTTTCGATTGCCCAATCTTCTCCTAATAATATCGCAATATCCGTTTCACTGTTTGGATCATAGCGGCTGTATATATCGCTGACCTGAATATCTAATAAATTGATCAGATATTGTACAGTGTATGGATTACCTGTATAGTCAATAATAACGGTATTAGCTGATTCCTCTTTCGCGTTATCGGTTAATGTGACATTGATACCCTTTGAGAGCAGGTATTCCGTTGTTTCAGCTGCAAGGCCAGCTGTACGTGTGGCATTCAATACGGATACACTGGCGTTTTCCGCCTGCATAAGTTCTGTGGAGTTGACGATGGTGGCTGTCGCAACTGGGCTGATTGGACCTGAGGTGGTGAAGATTACATCACGTAGAAGACGTATTGCATCCGGATCTGGTTGAAGGATATCCAATCCATCTGCGGACATCGTCATGGTTACCTGTTCCACACCAATTACTGCTCGCTGGATGTTTTCTGGTGGGATTT
>JBFENN010000267.1:0-4576 GCA_041551115.1 Anaerolineales bacterium | reverse complement strand
TCACCGCGCTCAAACCCACCATTATCACCGCAAATCTTGTTTCAACTAGATTATGCAGGTGCAGGTGCGGATGAGATCTTTATTCATCCATATTCAAGCGAACATCTGGCTGAACTAGTTGAAACGAATGCTGAAGAATTGGATATTGCCATAACAAATAAGAATGCAGAGGAGCTGCGTGACTTACAAATTATCCGCATCGAACGCGGGAATTCCATCTATCTCAGCTGGCAACAAGAACTCGCATCACCTGCCGCGGATACATTCGACCAAATTGATGCGGTTAAATTACAGGATTTAGGACAAATCTTGTCGCGGACGATCACTCAAATTGTCCGCCAATCAAATTTTTAGGTGCGAAAGTGATTCGTAAGCAAGTTCTACGGTTTTATTGGTTTCTTACTGCGTTGGCAACAATCTTGCTGATCGTAGCAACGATTGGCTTGGGATCGATCTTTTTGTCGCAAAGAGAATTGGGACAGGTAGCGTATATCAAGTCTCATCTGGCTTCGGTTTCCGTTCGATCAAATCCAAATACTGCCGCGCAAGTCGTGTCTGTCTTTGATGGTGGTACACAAGTGTATATCGAAAAAGCAACCGAGAGCCATGGCATGGTGTGGGCTCAAGTTCGCTCAGGAAAAACCATTGGTTGGCTTCCGTATAGTAACCTTAGCCTGCATCCTCAGCAATAGGGAAGCATTTCCACCTGCTATGTCAACTAAAGAAGAATCGCCAACGACAGAAATATCAGCAAAGACGGCGGAACCCGTCCAGCCCCGTGAACGCCTGATCTTCGTTGATGTGTTACGTGGTTTTGCTGTACTTGGAATCTTAATCGCGAACATGGGCCATTTTAGCGGACAGCGGGGATTAGATTCGAGTACGGGTTTCGTCGATCGCGCCGTCCTAACCGCGATAATGTTCTTCATCCAAGCAAAATTCTATTCTCTCTTCTCCTTGTTGTTTGGCTGGGGATTAGCAGTACAGTTAAACCGGGCAAAGCTTAAAAGCATAAATATCGTTCCAGTTTATCTACGCAGGTTGGTAATATTATTGTGCTTCGGTGTTATCCATGCCATCTTTATCTGGTCAGGGGATATCCTGCTGACATATGCCCTGCTCGGTTTCCTGCTGATTTTATTCCGTAACTGCTCGAGAAAAACGCTTCTCATCCTCGTGGGGATATTTCTGCTGTTTTCGATGGTCATCACTTTACCCGGTGACTTGATGGTTTCATTCCGCGCGTGGTACGAAAATGTAACATCATCGCTAAGATATGACACATATCCACTGAGCTTATATAAAACTGGGAATTATCCCGAAATCACAAAGCTTCGCATACAGGATTATTTAGGTGGTAACTCTTGGATAATATATTCATTTGGAAATATATTTGCGATGTTTCTATTAGGTCTTTTCGTCGGCAACCAGCGAATTTTCGAAAATTTAACAATTAATAAACGACTGCTCGTATTTGTATGTGTAATTGGCTTGACCATAGGTGTACTTTTTAATGCGATATTCGTTTATTCAACCCTCCACCAGGACTTAGGTGGTTCATATAATCGTTTCTTGAGTAAAAGCACTAGAAGTATTGGTGCACCAGCTTTGATGCTATTTTATGTATCCGGGATTATCCTACTCTGGCAGCGCAAGTCCTGGCAGAAGCGATTATATCCACTAAATTTTGTTGGACGTATGGCGTTAAGCAACTATATATTCCAGTCTGTTATCGCGACCCTCATTTTTTATGGTTATGGGTTAGGCTTGTATGGCGATGTAAGCCGAATATTCGCTCTAGGTCTGACGGTATTTATCTTTTACATCCAGGTGAGGTTAAGCTCGGCTTGGTTTGAAGAACATGATTACGGCCCTCTCGAATGGATATGGCGCTATTTAACCTATGGTCATGTCGCAAAAAGAACGTCTTCGGCAGAATATCCGACGCGATATTCGAAAGCCAAGAAGACGACAATCACAATTCTGAAGCGTGCATATAGTTCTCCAATTGTTTTCATATCCGTGTGGGGATTCTTGATTGTCTGGGGCGGCATATTGTTCTACTGGTATATGGATCTACAGCCAGATACGAATGTGATGGTTGCTTCCGTAACCGAGAGATTAAATCCAGGGCAAACACAGAAAGATGCTATTGTTGGAGATGCCAATGAAACAAGTGAACAGGATAATGATGTAATCCCGCCATTGGTACTACCAGTAACTTATGCTCCTCAGGGGCCTGCAGCTGTTGGCGATATGCCAGCTTTGGCAGCCTCATTTGACCCGAGCCAGGCAATGTTACAGATTGAAGCACTGACATCAGAAAAGTATCAAGGAAGGCAATCAGGTTCGGATGCTGGCAGCGATGCAGGAGAATACATCGCCGAGCAGTTCGAGGAATTTGGACTGATTCCTGTTGGTGACGAAGGGACATTTTTCCAAACATTTACGGTCACATATACGCCCCTAGATGCAGTCCCTTCGTTGGCTGTTCGATTACCTGGGGCTGCTCAATTCACAGACTATCAACTATACCAAGATTTTTCTCCTTTCGTCCGTTGGTATAGTGGATGGGGTGATATCACTGGTGAAGCGGTATGGGCGGATGATTGTGGGATGGAAGATTTATTTGGGCTAGACTTGAGAGGTACTATTTTGGTTTGTTTTGCGGATACGCGGCAAGATTGGTTGTTGGAATCAAGCCGCAACGCTATGGAATACGGTGCTGCGGGTTTGCTCTTTGTTACCGACCCAAATACCAGACCAGCAGATTTTGGATATGCTTTCAAAGAAGTATGGGTACCTGAACCCATCCCAACATTCCGTATCTATCCACAGCTTGCTGAGGATATCATTTCCGCAAGTGGATATACTTTCGAAGATCTATCTGCGCAGGAAACATCATTTTCGCTTGAATCATCGGTTCATCTCAGCCTATCTATCGCTCAAACCGGCACATGCCCCGGGACTAATTGTTCAGCTCACAATGTGCTTGGTGTTCTTCCGGGGCGTGATCCTGATTATGCCCACGAATTGGTTATATTGAGTGCTCATTATGATCATATGGGCGGGTCCCCTGATGGTACGTTTTGGCCGGGAGCGAATGACAATGCTTCTGGAGTTGCGGTAATGTTAGAAATTGCCCGTAGTTGGCGCGAGAATGGTTTCGTGCCACGACGCACCGTCATGTTCGCTGCATGGGATGCCGAAGAAATTGGTCTGCTTGGATCGTATTATTATGTCGAGCATCCGGTATTCCCGCTCGAGGATACATTAATGGTAGTCAATCTCGATATGGTTGGTGTTGGCACTGAAAAACTCGCTATTGGAGGGAGTGAGACACTAAGCTCCCATTTGGTGACACTGGCCAATGAAAAGAATATTACAACGAATTTATCGGATTCAGGTGGAAGTGATCATGCGCCATTTATCGAAGCCGGGGTGGAAGCTGCTGTCCTCATATGGGAGGATGATGGAACCTTTATCGAGCATTATCATCGCCCTGCGGACAATGTTGAGGGCATAGACCTCGAGGCGCTTGCGGATGTAGCCGATATCGCGAATCTTGCGTTGCTTGATATCGTCGAAAGTCAACCAGCAATTAAAGATATGCTGGTTGTACGACAAAATGCCATAATAAATAAGGATCTAGATAAGTTCTTGGAGACCTCTAGTGCATCCCAAGACATGTTCGATAAAGCCTGGGTATCAGATCTGTCAGAACTCGAGATTTCCAGGGTAAATCTTCAGCCAGGCGATTTATCCATTTCGGGAAACAATGCGACTGCAAATATGCAAATTACCATTGAGCATATTGATGCGAATACCGAGCCGATCACCCAGGTATTACGGGCAAGATTACCAGTTCAGATTACTTATGAAGGGCAAGCATGGAAGTGGGCTGGACCAGATTTACACCTAGTCGACAGGATTGAGAGCAGTGATTCTGATTTATCTCTTTCGGTGAACGTTTTTGCAGAACCAAACAATGCTGATCAACTTGCTGGGATCGCAGGTCAGATCGCACAATCGTATCAAGAGATCAGCGATCAACTGGGTGGACCTGCCGGTGATCTAGTTGATGTTTATCTACTCCCCGATAGTGAGTCTTTTCGAGCAAGCATATCTTTGGCAATGCCTGAAGGACAAAATCAATGGGTATCTAACGGCGCTTTTAAGCTCATCTATAGCGATCAAATTAGCTCAAGCAAGATACTTAAAAATAGCTTGGTAAAGTTATATCTTGCTAACGCAGGTATTCCAAGTGAGGCGGCTCCATGGCTGTGGAATGGTTTGCCACCAGTATTTGATGAGCGCTTGCAATCTGTTGAAGTACAGAAACGTTTCATTCCCGTTTTGCACTCGAAGTTTGAAACGGGAGAGGCTGCCGATTCCTTAGCATACGATTGGGCTGCGGCTCATTACCTTCTCGACAAGATTGGTTGGGCAGGGCTTGGAAAGTTTATATCCGAATTTGGTGAACTCTGTAAAACAAATAGATGCGGGGATCAACAAGCTTTAGACGATTTGTTTACAACTAACCTAGGCGTCGACCAACAGCAATTTGAATCTGAAT
>JBFENN010000266.1:0-4592 GCA_041551115.1 Anaerolineales bacterium | reverse complement strand
TAGGCTCTTCTACGCGGCGTCTAGTCTCTGTGGTGGTGTGATCGCTACCGATCCTTTTTGTGCATGACCATCAAAACAAAGATCCCTAACAATCCCCCTATGATCAATCCTGATATGATTAAACTGCTTCGCCCCCATAGAATGGGACTTTGCGGCGATTGGGCCTCTTGTCCAAGTGCGAAGGAAAATATGGGCAAAACCCCCCGGCTTGCTTTAACCTCCTCTAGTAGCGCCTCCGGCAGATCCTCAATTTCTTCTTGTCCCATTGCCGAGGTGCACAACCAAACTGCTTGTTCTTGCGTCTCTTCAATTCGAAGGGTAAGCGTACAATTGGCTTCATAAAGTGCATTCTGCAACTCGGCCGCGCGAATTGCATGCAGGTACGCTTCATCCAGCGCAATCATGCTGGCTTCTGCCCATGCGTTGGCTCCTTCTGCAGCCAAGTCTGGATCGTTGGCATAAACCAGGAGTTCAAAGCTCGCAGGGCTGTTCGAAATCCGAAGAGCCGAGCGGAATGACCCTATCGAATCGAACGCCTCGATCTTAGAGGCCGGGTCTGACAGGAGATCGAGCGCCGTCTCGAGCGTATCATCCGATAGAATCAGAGCTCTTACGCGATCATTTGCTTGAACGACTGTGAAATCATCGATCACGATGGATCGGCTTCGATCGACCGTGATGAGCAGTGATGCTGAGGCCTCATAGAGCGGTTGCCTGGTCATTGCGAATGCGATTCCAGTCAAGCCCCCGATGACAATACAAGCGAAGAAGGCCCACCAATAGCGTGATGCCGTATAATAGAGACCGCTTAGACTAAAACCTTTTGCCCTCAATGTGAGTTTTCTCCCGGCGATGCCTTTTACGCATTCGACACAGCAGATTGCCCTTTTGCTTTCCAAATAGCGCGGAAATAAACACGGCTACCTCGAAATCGTGTCATAATCCTTTTTACGCCTTTTCAATGAATAGATGAATCGCCAATAGCGAATTCTCCATGGCATGATCGGTTCAACAACCTTGCGGATCAAGTATTTCATATAAAGGATAGAAAAATAACTCCCCCCGTCACGAAAATGGATGCGCACCATCTCGGGCCAACACCGGTTGGCCTCGGTCATCGATTTTGATGCGCTCTGCAATCGAAAATTTGCGATGAATTCATCGTGGAAGGCGATCGGTGAAATTGAGGTAATACGCGTCCATAGATCGTAATCCATTGCATAGTAAAAAGATGGGTCCAAAGGCCCTACCATGCGCCATAGGCTGCTGCGAAAAAAGGCTGCTTGCTGGGAGATTGTATTGAGTCCCCGACGAAGATCGTGATGATTTGATGGCGCTGCAGGGTATACCGCAACAGGCTCGCTTTGCTCATTGATATAGAAAGCATTACCGTAGACCATACCGACATGTGGGTTTGATTTAAAATAATTGACTGCCTCGCTGACAGCATGAGGCATATAAGTGTCATCTGAATTCAACCAAGCGAAGATTTCCCCGCTTGCCAGGGCAAAACCTTTATTAATCGCGTCAGTCTGACCTAGATCCTCTTCAGATATCCATATCGCGAGTTTAGATTCATACTTTCGAATGATATCTAAGCTGTTATCTGTTGAACCACCATCAACGATGATGTATTCGATTCGATCGTAATCCTGGTTAAGAACAGATTGGATCGTCTCCTCAAGGTACATGGCTTGATTAAATGACGGAGTTATGATCGATACCAGAGGCTTATCATTATTCATACAATTGATTTCCCGATTTGATATCCGTTTCTGAAAAGGATTCCCATCAGTAGGGAGGTTTCAATCCAGCTCGATGCGCGTGCTGGAATAAACTAATTTGCGGCGAGTCTTCCGATACCACATGAATAAAGGATCAAGGCCGATGGAACTGAAGGCAGCCTGGACCCATTTATACCAGTATCGAGCCACAGTGGATGGATGCTGGAATATCGCGGCTGTAATACGGCGGAGTGCCTCACGATGTTTCTTTGCATCAATCAGCCGCCTTGCGGCAAAGACACCTAAGCCAGCAGTAATGCGGTGTTGATTTTCAGCAACGATCGAGGCGAGCAGAGGTGACGCTTCTGCCGTTACTATGAGCCGTTCTGCTTCTTGAACGAAGCGCTCCGCCAGTGCAATCGTCTTTGCCTGTGGATGGGTACGTTCTAGTGCCCAAAAACTGGAAACATGTTTTATCGGATACTGGCTTGCGATACGAACCCAGAGTTCATGATCTAGGATGAGGTCGTAGGTTGGATCCAAGTAGCCAACCTCTTCGAGCACACGCTTGCGCATGAATACAGCCGGCTGAAGTAGCACCTCAAAAGCCAGAAGATCTACCAGATCAAGTTGATGATAGGTGTGCTCATCCAGGACCTCAAGTTCACTCCCGACCATAATGCCATCGCCGTAGACCATGCCTGCTTGCGAAAATTGTTCCAAGGCCTTGACGGCTTCACTAACTGCTCCAGGCATATAGGCGTCGTCTGAATTGATCCAAGCAACGATCTCACCTTTAGCCATGCGTAAACCCTGGTTGATTGCGTCCGCCTGCCCTTGATCTGACTCCGACTTCCAATATGTAATTTGCGCATCATACATCCGCAGGATATCTACACTACCATCCGTCGAACCGCCGTCCATAACGATATACTCCATATGCGGATAATCCTGCTTGATCACAGATTGTAATGTGATCTCCAGATACTGCGCCTGATTGAACGAAGGAGTAACAATTGATACCAAAGGTTGCAATTCTTGCATTGCTCAAGCATCCTTGACGAATCACCAAAGATTGGATTAAACCATATTGCTCACGCTGAGTTCACTTCGCGATAACGCTCTCAAGACCGTATGTGCTTGCCACACACCTGTTGATCCATTCATTCGGATCATAGCCTATCTCAGAAAGACCTCCCATATGTGTTAACGACGCCGCAGATATTAGCTCACCGGCCACATCCCCCAGAGCGCTGAGCTTGCGATCCCGCTCGTCCCAGGCGTTAGCGTAGTCGACCATTCTATCTCGATTTTCGAGGGCCACACGAGTAGACTGCACAATAAAGATCCCATTTAAACTCAAACTCGCCACTATAAGGATACTGATCATGGCAAATTGAACGACCTTAGCTTGGAAAAATCGCATTGAAAGCCATAAGCCAACCAGGAAACTCCATAATGCGATCCCTAAGATGCAAATGAATAACGTCGTGATCAAGACCCGCCCGTCAGGGAAGGTTGAAAGCGCAAATTCATAAGGTGCAATGGAAGCAAGCATAAGAAAAAATGTAAGGATCGGTATCCCTATAAACCACAAGAAGAATCTACGGTTAAATGCGAAATCATCCGCGCGCCTGTTGGTACCATGCTTAATTAATCCGGAACCCGCTAGAAATGGGATCAAGACTGATAGGAGTATCGCGATTGGGTGCCACTTCAACGTACGGACCGAGAAAATATACCAATCATTGATTGTTGTCCTGATCAGGGCTAAGCCTGATGCTGGAGTAGACATTATTCCTTGACGCACTGCGTTCCCTGGAGCCACGACCATTAATATTAACGCTGCTAAAGAGCCAGCGAAGCCAAGGAGAAGGACCTGGCGTAGTGCCGATGAAGACCTTTGGGAAAATCCTAGCCGCGAGATTACTGCAAATATGAATAATGCCGCTGTTTGAACGCTGATAAACGTTTCTGAGAATCCGCCAATAAAAAATGGGAATATCAAACTCAAAGCGAGTATGGGTATCGTCGGAGAGGATCTCTCAGCCTCCCTTGCAATCATAAGCAACCACCCTAGGTAGGCTGTTGCTAACACAAGTGGAAACGTGTAGGTAAGCATACCCGTTTGCCAATACAGAGATTGATAAATATTTGGCGTTGCCGCCAAGACTACGCACAGGATGATTGTCGATATGACCAAGGGAATGAGCACTGTTTTTGAGTCGCTAAGTGCAAGAGATAATTGATAAAAAAGATAAGTTGTAGCAAACATCCAAAGTATGATCGCGATTGCGGGCATATAGGGTGTGAATGCGGAGCCGAGAAGATGAGATCCAGCGATCGTAAATGTAAAGGCGAAACGACCAGACCAGGTTTGATATCGGAATTGCTGTGCAGGCCAAAAGCCCATCCTTGAGACTTCTCCTGCTGTACAGAAATCATCGGCGAGGTAACGAGAATAGCTACCCAGATAACCAAGGAGAATCAAGAAAACAAGGCCGAAGCCAATGAAGGCAGCATAGCTGATTGCCATGGTGCGCCGCATTCTAGCGTTATCCAATGAGAGCATCTTTTGAGCTTTCAGATTCACAATAAGAGCCTCAGGGAAGTTGGAATGGAAAAAGGATATGTGCCTAATACGTACCCATCCAAAAATCGAAAACGGTTGCGCAGAAGGCAACTGCCTCCTTAGAAGAGCGATTCGAAATCGGCCTTTTCGAAGACTTCAAGCTTTCCACCGATCGTTGCATCTAAAACCCGTCGTCCATCTTCTTCAAAGGCGGACTTCGCGAGTTGATAGCCAATTTCTGATGCTTTAAGATCAGGAAGTTGCCAGCGGAAACCCTTGTTAAAATAATTTGCGCT
>JBFENN010000265.1:0-4600 GCA_041551115.1 Anaerolineales bacterium | reverse complement strand
GGGTATGATTCCGTATGGCGGCACTTTCCTGGTATTCTCGGATTATATGCGCCCGGCCGTCAGGCTGGCAGCACTCTCTCATTATCCAAGCATTTGGGTTTTTACCCATGATAGCATAGGAGTTGGGGAAGATGGTCCAACCCATCAACCTGTCGAACACCTTGCTGCCCTCCGGGCATTACCAAATCTGGTTGTGCTCCGCCCTGGAGACGCGAACGAAGTAAACGAGGCCTGGAAAGTTGCAATAACGCGTCGAGATGGACCGACAGCACTAATTCTCTCACGGCAAAACATGCCAACCCTCGATCGCAGCATCTTTCCCTCCGCAAGCGAATTAAAACGCGGTGCCTATGTGCTCTCGGATATGGGGGGTAGTGACCCACAGATCATATTCATGGCATCGGGTACCGAGGTTAGTTTGGCCCTCCAAGCAGCTAGCTTGCTGGCTGCTGAAGGCGTAAACATCCGTGTTGTCTCATTCCCGAGTTGGGAGTTATTTGCGGAACAAGACGAAGGGTATCAAGAGTTAGTCTTTCCAAAGCATGTCAAAGCTCGTTTGGCGGTAGAGGCTGGTGTAAGTACTGGTTGGTACCGCTGGGTGGGTTGCGATGGGAATACGGTTACAGTTGATAAGTTCGGCGCTTCGGCCCCCGCAGATATCGTCTATGAAAAATATGGGTTGACCGTAGAGAATATTGTCAGGCAGGCGCACCATTTATTGACATGATCAATGAGGGATATCTAAAGATGTAGTTGTTTGATCATGTGAGCATGTCTGTAAATAACAGTTTTCTTGGTAACAAGTAGTATTGACAAGCTACTCTCCATTAAATTTATACCAGAAGCGAATGGGAATATGGAAACAATAAAAAATCAACTGCGAACTGCATTGGTGATCTTTGGTGTGACAGGTGACCTAACGAAGAGGAAGCTGATTCCGGCATTATATGAACTTCACATTGCAGGGAAATTACCGGATGATTTGCTGGTTATTGGCTTCGCCCGCCGGGATTGGACGAATGAAGAGATGCGCTCCCATCTCCGCGAAGGAGTAAAGGTCTACGCTCGTACTCAGCAAATCGATGACTCCACATTAAATGACCTGCTCTCTCGAATGAGATATGTCCGTTCGACATTCGACGAGATTGATGGTTACCAGCGGTTAAACAAGTTGTTAAGTGAATTAGAAGTTGGGAACAAGTTGTATTACCTGGCCGCTCCACCACAAGCGTATCCAGTCGTTGTTGAAAGAATTGGGGAGGCACGTCTACCAGATAGTGCCCAAGGATGGACGCGGATCGTCGTTGAGAAACCCTATGGTAATGACTTAAAGTCAGCTGAATATCTTGATAATGTTATCCATGACGTCTTCAAAGAAAACCAGGTCTACCGGATTGACCATTATTTGGGGAAAGAAACTGTCCAAAATATTTTGGTATTCCGCTTCGCAAACGGCATTTTCGAACCCTTATGGAACCGTCTAAATGTTGATCATGTCCAGATCACCGTCGCTGAAGAAGTAGGCATAGGCAGTCGCTCAGGATATTATGATAAGACCGGCGTAATCCGCGATATGTTCCAAAATCATATTTTACAGCTGCTTGCATTAACCGCCATGGAAGCACCGGTGGCGTTCTCTGCCGATGCAGTGAGAGATGAAAAGTTAAAAATACTGCGTTCATTGCGACCAATAAGAGGTAATGATGCGATCAAGCAGACATATCGCGCCCAATATGTATCCGGATGGATGGATGGGAAGCGGGTTGTTGGCTATAAAGAGGAGCAAGGTGTACCACAGGATTCGATAACTGAAACTTTCCTAGCCGCTCGCCTACACGTCGATAATTGGCGTTGGGCAGGTGTACCGTTTTATATCCGCTCTGGGAAAAGGCTGTCACGGCGGTTGACTGAAATTGCTGTCCATTTCAAGCAAGTTCCGCTCCCCCTTTTCGGTTGGAAAAATATGGCTGGAGCAGCACCAAATATCTTAGTCATCAATATTCAACCGGATGAGGGGATTACGCTCAGCTTCGGTGCTAAATCCCCTGGACCAGAAAACCAAATTGCACCCGTAAAAATGCATTTTGATTATGTTGAAACTTTTGGAGCAGAACCGCCTGAAGCGTATGAAAGATTGCTGTTGGATAGCCTGGCAGGTGATGCAACATTATTCACTCGAACTGATGAAGTACATGCTGCCTGGAAGTTTGTCACTGACATCCTCGAAGGGTGGCAGCAACAACCACCAAAGAACTTGCCTGTCTATGAATCCGGGACCTGGGGGCCGCACGGAGCTGATGATTTCATCCATCAAGATATCCGCCATGAGTGGCTCAACCCCTGATGTCTGACGCTCATATCGATGCCCCTGTCTCATAACTCCCCGTGAAGAAGATCCAATAACCGATCCAGCACCTCCTCACCGTGCATCCGTAAGGCGCTGTGTTCATACTGGTTTGTAATCCAGGTTCTTAGGGATCCAATCTGAGCAGCAGTTGCCTCCGAAAACTGACGTTCAACATAGATGTCATCATAGTAAATCGCTGCGGCAACAGGAACCTGGTTTCTTGCTAAAATTGAGGCATCATAGAGAAATGGCCAATCCTCGTATTTTGCTAGGATATCTGCCACCTGCCAGAGCGGTTTCAATTGCTCATATTCTCTGAACATCCAAGGATAAACCATCTCTCCTGTAAAATAGAATTGACTGTTAAGCTTGATCGCGAATTCGGGGAACTCAGCCAGCACCCTAGCAGCTGACCAATCTGATGCAAATCCCTGGCAGTAGATAGCCTCATGCAGGAGCGCATATAGTGGATTTGTATCGAAAGCTAGAAAGTTCTGGACAGCATTCAGAAATGGATAGCTCAATTCAGAATCTGAATAGCCTTGAACAAACGCACCCTCGATCAGGTAGTGCACTTGCTCAAAGCCATTTTCCATCCCAAAAACAATCCCTAATTGTTGCAATCGCCGAGGTGTTAGCAGGTCACCATTTGGTAGATACACTTCGTTACTGGCGAGATGAGCTACTATTCTATGAATGAGTTGCTCGTCATGGGGATAACGCAATAAGTACTCGTTGTTTCTTTGGATCACTCGCGAGTATGTCTTCCGGTAGATTTCATCTGGATGCATTTCCAGCGGTGGCAGCCCACCTGTAATCATGACTTCGTTCAACCCATGTGGTGCAGATGACAAATAATGCACTGCACAAAACCCCCCATAACTTTGACCAAGGATGCTCCAAGGCTGGTTTATTTCAAGTAATTCCTCACGGATAGTCTCAAGATCTTGCACGATGGAATCGGCTCGAAAGTGGGATAGATATTTGGCTTGCGATTCTGCGGTTGGAAAAGCCCTTAGTGTTTGGTTTAATATTGGGGAACTCATTCCCGTACCGCGCTGATCTAGCAGCAGAACACGATAGCCTTGGGTGGCCCGCTTTATCCAACCTTGATTGCCCTCTGGCCGAGGTGATGGAAATCCGGGTCCGCCTTGCAGGAATACCAACCATGGTAACGATGTATCTTCTTTATCTGGTGCAGTGATCTCGCGCGCAAAGATTTTTATCTTGGATCCCTTTTGATCGGAATAGTCCAGTGACACCATAAATTCGTGCTCGGTGATCACTAACCCTGGGATGCGTACGATTTGCTTTCTCACTTCTGGGCTCTCATTACCTTAGTAGGAATCCATCTTGGAGAGGATCAGATGGGTCAATAAACCATTCATTTCGCCCCGTGATATAGGCTGAGCCGGTAATTTGGGGGATGACTGCATCTTTGCCTGCAAATTTTGTTGTCCCCACGATTTCACCTGTAAAACATGTGCCCAGCAAGCTTTCTACAATAAAGGATTCATTGATACGTAATTCGCCACGCGCATGATGAATTGCTGCCCTTGCACTGATGCCAGTACCTGTTGGGCAGCGATCAACTTCTCCATCTGCAAATATACAGACATTTCGGCTGTGGTGTTCTGGGTTTTGAGGTTCACTCACAAATATTGTGCCATATAAGAAGCTGAGATCTTCTTCGAGTGGGTGTGCGATCTGGACAGCATCCATAACCGCCTTTTTTATTCGCATCCCGATATCAATCAACTCACGGAAATTTTCTGGGGTGAGCGTTATTCCAACTTGTTCTGCTTGAACAAAGATGTAAAATGCTCCGCCAAATGCGATGTCATAGGTAATCGGGCCAATCCCCTCAACTTTAAGGGGTTGGTCTAAGCAAAAGACAAAAGAAGGCACATTCAAAAATGATACTTCTGTCACGGTTCCTTGATGAAATTGAGGGGTGGCAGTGACACGTCCAGCGGGAGTGTCTAAGCGGAGTACTGTGTCACCCTCACTTGGTCGATACATACCGGTATCAAACAGCACCTTCGTCACACCGATAATCCCATGCCCGCACATCGTGCTGAAGCCCTCATTGTGCAGAAACAGGATTCCATACGTTCCATCAGGTGAGACGGCTTCCGTTAGAATGCAGCCGTACATATCTGCATGGCCGCGTGGTTCCCACATCAGAGCAGTTCTTATGTGATCATATTGTTTACGTGCATACTTCCTTTTTTCTAGTATGGTCTCTCCAAT
>JBFENN010000264.1:0-4616 GCA_041551115.1 Anaerolineales bacterium | reverse complement strand
CCGGATGCTGACATTTATTCTTTTTGGCATCGTCTTGGGGGCTTTCGCTCGCGATGGTCGCGGCCACTGTCATCTGGCCTGCCCGGTAGGTGCAGTTGATTCGATCATCAACGTGATAGGAGCCAAGCTGCCGTTTGCCTTACGCACCCGCATCGACCTCAGCAACTGCAAAGCCTGTGGTATCTGCGCGGAGGATTGCCCGGCAGCAACTATCCGGGTTGACCGAAGTGTCGAAGTGTATGCGAAGATCGATCACCGGCGCTGCTACAACTGCCGGACTTGTGAAGCATCCTGCCCGCGCGGGGCCATCGCCATCGGCCGGCCGCACAAAGTGAAAGGTGAAGGATATGGAAAAGAAAACGAGCTGGTTGTCGCATCAAAACAGGCTTAAAGTACTGGGGCTGTCACTGGGTGTGACGCTGGGTTCGAGCATGATGCTGCTGGGGCAGGGCTGTGTCACCGCCGGTCAGTGAGCGAGCTGTGGAGCCTGCGTGACCAGGCTGCCAGTCCTCGCACTGCCGTTATTTGCTGACGGAGCGTTTTTACTTGCTGGAAAACTTATGGAAAAAGTAGACCACCCTGCACCAGACCAAGAGGATTGAGCGGAGATGGCCTCTATTCATGCCCAATGTCGGACAGGCACTCTTAACACGAGGTGCCGCCAGAGCCCTCAAGTAAACGATTCCGTATGAACGATTTATTCGAGAACCGCAGTTGGATGGTGATCACACTTCTACTTCTGGGATTGCTGGCTGCCGTGATGTGGAAAGCAATCCCAGCAGCCAATGCAGTTGCTGCGCCAACAGAGATCATTGTTTACGATGAAGCACCTATCCCGATAAGAAAAATATCCGAGGCGACGATCTTTCCAACTGCAATGAGTACGAATTATTTACCAGTTTCCACCGATATTGCTCCTACTAAAGGTACTGAGATTAGAGAAACGTCCCCAATCAATACCGAACCTATCGAATTAGGAAGAAGCACTGATGTTCAAAATCCGGGGGCGACTTTGGTGCCGGAATCCAACTGGGAACCTACTCAGACCGAATCGATCCCAGCAGATAAGATTGCAACAGCAACTGCACGAGCTGTGATGGGGGAGACAGCAACTCCAACTAGCGCTCCAGCCTCCCCCACAGCGACGATCAGTGCTGCTCCGCAGTACGCTATCAGCGAATCGCTTATCATCAATGGTGATTTCGAACAGGGACCGAGTTATGGCTGGCAGGAGTACTCACAACTGGGGTATGAGCTGATCATGGAGGCTGCTTCTCTGACCGATTTATACCCCCAAGACGGCAATTGGGCAGCGTGGTTAGGTGGTGCCAATGACGAAGCCTCGTCCTTGAGCCAAAAAATCACGATCGGTTGTGAGGGACCGATGCTGAGCTACTATATATGGCTGGCATCGGATGATTTTTGTGGCTATGATATTGCCCAAGTTAAAATTGACAATCAGGTGATCACGAGTTTCGAATTGTGTATCTCCAATAATTTCGGGGGCTGGAAACTGTTCACATACGACCTAACTAGCTATATCGATCAGGAAATCTTGCTTGAGTTTTCCGTTGTTACTGACAACTCGATGTCAAGCAGCATGTTTGTCGACAGCGTATCATTGGAACCTGCTCAGGTGCCACTATGCAGTCCTGTACCGGAGAACCCAGTTGCCATTTACCTGCCATTGATCACAAAATAAACAGGCGCGACGAGTGGTAAGGGGAAAAGTATTCAACACCTAGACAAAAATAGGCGTAGTTGATGTCCAACAGCGTGTGGGGGTTAGTGCAGCTAGTAACTCATAAGGGGTTGATCCCTACACTGCTATTATCGCCAGATGCCGTGCTGAAAGTAGAATGCCTCAGCGAGTAGTTTGTTCTATGGTTACATCAGTCACCAATCAGTAAAATTAAAGGCAAACAGCCGTCCGTTAGGACGGCTGCTTGCGTGCGCTGCGACAACTTTATCCGTAATGAAGGAGGGATGTCGCAGCGCTTTGTATGGTACTACAATCGTTCATCGACATCACCTCCTCTTAGGTGGGATGGCAGAGGTGGCGGCGGAGGTGATTTATCACTTCCGCAATATGCTGTGCATAGTATCACATAAATGAAAAAGCTGTCAATAGATGTAGTTTTATCGAACCGCTTGGTTATACCCAGCATATACACCACCAAAAAAACGATGTACCCGCTCAATCAGATGGTGACGGGAAAAGATCACCGTTTGGCAGGTAGTCATGGAGGATAAAATGTGGATCACGCTGCTGAAGATGGTATTGCGATCCCCCTCAATGATGGTGGTCGACATCAGCTGCATGCTGATCAATCCCCGGAAGGAGATCGGATAACTCAGCGGGCTTGTGAATCAAAATTGGCAGGTGCTGGGGGCAAATCCATAATGACTGAGCTCGAAAGAGCAGATTAATCAGCGGGATCATTTCTGAGTCACGACCACATTTCAAACACTGTGCTTGCTGTTTTGACATTCATTTCTCCTGATCAGGTTACGTTCGGGGTTTACGTGCGTTTGTATGGGAAGGTCCCTGGTAGTTTGGGACAGTGATTGCGTAGATTTTACATAAGCGGCGATCCAGCATGCGGCTGCGGATGCGCGGATCAATTTCATCCAAGGTATCCGCAGTGGTGATGACTGTAGGAAGTTTGGTGTTGTAGCGGTAATTAATTAGCTGGTAAAGCTTCTCGCGCACCCAGGGGGTCATAGACTGCGTGCCGAGGTCGTCCAGAACCAACAGGGCGGCTTTGCGTACTTCTTCAAAACGACGATCGAGACTTACTGGGCTGGCCGGGTTGAAGGTTGCCCGCAGGTGGTCAAGCAAATCGGGTACGACGACAAATAACGGTGGTGTCTCCATGTCTGTGCGATAATTGGCAATCGCTGCGGCGAGGTGTGTTTTCCCACAGCCATAAGGTCCGCTGAGCACCAACCAGCCGTTTGGCCGGTCAGCAAAACCACGGGCAGCATCGAACACTTTTTCCAGGCTTTTAAGCTCTTCGCGAGGTAATCCTTCCTGCTTACGAAGATCGAAATTAGCGAAGGATCTATCTTGCAGATGCATTAATGTTGACAGATCTGGATGGCCGATATCATCCAATGGGCGGCGGTAGTCGGGTGCCAGGATGCGAATGCGGGCAACCAGGTCGGGGTCCTGCAAACGCGAGCTGATCCGTTCTTCAATCTGATCCAGCCCTAAATTCGTCGTAACTACAAGGGGAAGTTGGTTTATATAGCGGTAGTTGATGATTTGGAATAATTTCTCCTGGGCCCATGGAGTTGTGTTCTGCGTACCGAAATCATCCAAGATTAAAAAAGGTATACGCTTGACTTCATTGAACTGCTCTTCGAAGGTAATATCTGGTACCTGGTAAGAGTAGCGCAGTGAATCAAGCAGATCGGGAACAGTGATGAAGAGGGTTGGGACGCCAACCGAAACCGTGAAATTAGCAATTGCAGCGGCTAAATGGGTCTTCCCGCAGCCATACTTTCCCTGCACTAACAGCCACCCGTTGAGATGCTGGGCATAATGATGGGCTTGGTTATAAGCGTTATCCAAGGAAGCGGCCTGCTGGGTCGGAATGCCGACATGACCGCCGCGCTCAAAATTCTCGAAGGTGAGGTGGGTAAGCTGTGAGAGATTGCTATGAGCAAATAATCGCTCGTGAACCTTTTGGCTCACCTCGCTATGACGACAGCTGCAGATTGACAGCTTGCCAAAGTCTGGGTGACCCACCGGCAAGTCCTGGCGTAAATACCCGACTCCATGACATTTTGGACAGTCCGGGTCACCAGGCAGCGGGACGTCCCGGCGGTCGAGCAAGTCAGTGTTCGATGTAGTCGGAGTACTCGCCTTCGATGTAGCGGCGGCGATCTGCTTGAGGGTCTTGTCGATCTTTTCGCTCATCTTTTCCTTCATCCTGCCAGCGATTTAAAATTGCGGCGATGTAGCGCCAGTTCCGGACATTATTCGCTACCGCAATTTGGAGTGCTTCTTCTATCCAAGCGTTGGGGTAAGTATCTTCGGCATCGCGTAAGGTCTCCGCGATCATTGGGGTCAACGGGCCGATATTGGCTTCGTAGAGTTTGTAGATATTACGCTTCTCTGGCAGCAAAACAGGTAATCCATCTGTTTCTTCTGGGAACCACTCACCCCGGTTCAGTGCCTCTACAGCTGCCCGGCTACGAGGCGTGTTCAAGAAGTATAACTTAAGGCTATCATCATTGTTTGGGCTGGCACATAACAAAGTACGGCGATCAGTCGCTAAGTCCAAGCCATGGTGCAGAAGGTGGTGGGCTTCCTCAGAATTGGCAGCAATGTTTTTTAATAAGGCTTGATTCGATTCCATCCCCGACAAGCGCAGATATCGCAGCGGTCCATCCTGAATGCTTGTTTGCCAAATCACAAAAAGAGTTACCTTCAATTCTGCCAAATCATCAATCTCTGGGAGCAACACAGTAAAAAACTCTTCTGGTATCCGGACAAAACCAGATTGTTCTGTTGAAAACCCTTCGAAATGACGCATAGCCGGTATTATTGGAATGAATATGAATTTATCAAACTTTGCTCAAATCAACCACATGGGTAGCAGCATTCT
>JBFENN010000263.1:0-4640 GCA_041551115.1 Anaerolineales bacterium | reverse complement strand
ATGTCATGAGATAAAAGGTTTGCAACCTGCCAGACCTCAGCGAACATTGCCTGCGTCAGCAAACCGGTTTGAGTGTTTTGGCGACTTGGGTGGTAAGATGCAATCAGCCAGGGCAGCTCCCCCGGTAGTTTATACTTTGCCGTATGGATGAATTTATAACGGGGGATGTCATGACCATCCAGGCGGTATAGACGCAGGATTCGCTCGAAAGCTACGCGCCCTAACGCAACGATGCACTTTAAAGCTGGCAGTAGGGCACTCTCCCGCAGCAAGAATGGCAAACAATTATCAATCTCCTCTGAGGTGGGTTTATTTGCTGGCGGAGCGCAGCGACAAAGCGAGGTAATGAACATATTACGAAGCTCCAAACCATCATCACGGCTGGTGCTCTCAGGTTGGTTAGCAAAACCTGCAATATGGAGAGCAGGGTACAAGAAATCACCCGAAGCATCTCCAGTAAACATGCGCCCAGTACGGTTTGAACCATGAGCACCAGGCGCTAAACCAACTACAAGGATTTCTCCTTGGCGATCACCAAATCCGGGAACCGGCTTACCCCAGTAATCCCAGTTGTGGTAGGCTCGTCTTTTTTCCTGGGCTACTTGTTCTCGCCAAGCCACTAATCGAGGGCATCTTGTACATTCGACAAGCTCAGCATTCAGCTTTTGCCAGTGCTCTAAAACTATCTTATGCAATATCCTACCTATCCAAGCAAGGATTATTTTCCATCGTTGCGGTCAATTTTGATACCCCAAAAACAACCTCTCAAGATGTCAGTGTTCAGAAGATTAAATCCTGTCATAAGATGATCATCCCATCACCGAATGAGTAGAACCGGTAGCCCTCATTCTTCGCAACCTCATAAGCAGAAAGCACTTGGTCACGCCCGGCGAACGCACTTACCAGCATGAGCAAGGTTGACCTTGGCAAGTGGAAGTTTGTAATCAGACAATCTACAACTTTGAATTGATAACCCGGCAGGATGAATAAATCCGTTAAGCCACAGAATGGCGCAATGAACCGAGCGCCATTCACATATGATGCTGCGGTCTCCAGCACTCTCACACTAGTTGTCCCGACTGCAACTATCCTTCCACCAACAGCCTTAGCCTCATTGATTGTTTGTGCTGCCTGATCATCTAAGCGGCACCACTCTGAGTGGATCAAATGATCACGAGGATCATCTTCGACTACCGGTGCGAAGGTATCCAATCCAACGTGCAGGGTGCTGAATACAAATATGATCCCTTGCGTATGGAGCTTATGCATCAGCTGTGGAGTGAAATGCAGACCTGCAGTAGGAGCAGCGGCTGAACCAGGTTCGCACGCATAGATTGTCTGGTAGCGTTCGGGGTCTTTCAATGGCATTGTAATATATGGGGGTAATGGCACATGTCCAGCTTTTTGAACAAACTCGGATACCGGTTTCGAGAAACGAACAATGCGTTCAGCACCATGTAATTCTTCTAATATCACACCCCTTGTGCCATCTTCAACAACAAATCGTTTACCTTTCACTAATCCTTTGCCCCCAACGATTACCTCCCAATCTGTATCTGTAATTTCATTAAGCAGAAGAAGCTCAATACGCCCCCCAGTAGGTATTTTATTCGCAAATAAGCGGGCAGGGATAACTCGTGTTTCGTTAAAAACTAACACATCTCCGGCACGTAAATAATTAGAGATATTATGAAAAATACCGTGCTCAACATCACCGGTATCACGATTAAATGCCAATAATCTGGCAGTATCACGTGGTTCAATGGGTGTTTGAGCGATAAATTCTGTGGGTAAATGGTAATCAAAATCCTGAGTTCTCACTGGGAATCTTCCTGGCAAACTGAAAAACAGTATCTTAAGCGGAAGAAATCGGAATATCAATCCTCATCGGTTAATGATCCGCATAACCACGTTCAGAACAACGCTCAGAATGATTGACAGCAGGATCATTGATACAAATGGGATGATGCAGGTGAAATTTTCACTCTCAAAATGGATATCACCAGGTAATCGAAATAGGGGAAAACTCGCACGCCCTGCGAGGTAAACAGCGCTACCCACCACCAGGAAAATAATCCCGATCCAAATCAACACACGTCCAGCACCAATCATTACATTAATCATGCAAAATTGAGTAGGCTATTTAACCACATCACTCAAACAAGCGCGGTTGATCCTCACGGTTGTAAGGGATATTGAGGTGTTGATAAGCAAGCAAAGTCGCAGTGCGTCCCTGCGGAGTGCGGTCGATGAAACCAAGCTGTAGCAGGTATGGTTCAACAACATCCATAATCGTGTCAGGCTCTTCGCTGATCGAAGCAGCAATCGTACTCAGGCCTACTGGTCCGCCGTTGTACTTATCGATTATTGTGATTAATACGCGGCGGTCCATCTCATCCAATCCTTGCTCATCTACTTCGAGTAATTCGAGCGCTTGCTGAGCAACATCACGTGTGATCACCCCATCTGCGCGAACCTCGGTGTAGTCACGTACACGGCGAAGCATGCGTAAACCGACCCTTGGTGTACCGCGCCCCCTCCGGGCAATCTCGTCCACGCCACCATCCTTGACTGCAACGCCCAGTACACCGGCCGCCCGTCTGATAATATCCTGCATAGCATCCAAATCATAAAAATCAAGCCGGTAAACCGCCCCAAACCTTGCTCGCAGCGGAGCAGTTATCAGGGCTAAGCGCGTGGTTGCACCGATAACTGTAAACCGGGGTAGCTTCAGTCGGATGGAACGTGCAGATGGACCTTTGCCAATCACGATATCTAGAGCAAAATCTTCCATTGCAGGATAGAGGACTTCTTCTACTACGCGTCCTAAACGATGGATCTCATCAATAAAAAGTACATCACCAGCACGCAAATTTGTAAGGATAGCCGCTAAATCCCCGGGGCGCTCGACTGCGGGGCCCGCGGTTACTTTGATGTTTACCGACATCTCGTTTGCCAAGATATGCGCCAAGGTGGTTTTACCCAGGCCGGGGGGGCCATAAAATAAGACGTGGTCCAGGGATTCAGACCGCAGACGAGCAGCATCGATGAGAATGGACAAATTATCCTTCACCCGTGCTTGTCCAATCAAGTCAGCAAGAGTCTTCGGACGCAGCGCCTGATCAAAGCGATCCTTTCCCTGCAGTTGCGGAGTGACAATTCGTTGCTCATCATTATCCATGTGTGGAATTATAACCTCTCCCAGAAGAGCGTGTACCACCCATCATCCTCTTTACATCCATCAAAGTTAGGGATAGGATTAAATGCACAGACGGAACAGATAAGGTGATTTTACGATAGAATGTCACACGCGAAATGATTGTCACTTTCCACTCCTGATCAGCCGAAATACGTTAACAATAGATAGGAGCGAATTAATGGCGAATGTTTACCCATCCCCCCACCCGCTTGTTGCACACAAACTTACTCTGCTGAGAGATATCAATACCAAATCCAAAAAATTTCGCGAACTTGTGCGCGAGATAGCTGCTCTATTGGCTTATGAAGCTACGTCTGATTTGGTTCTCCACTCAAGACCCGTCAAGACTCCCCTGGCAGAAATCGAAGGGCAAGAACTGCAAGAGATTATTGGTTTGGTTCCAATCCTGCGAGCCGGACTAGGCATGGTAGAAGGGATCTGGAACTTGATGCCTTCCGCAGAAGTTTGGCACATCGGATTGTATCGGGATGAACGAACGCTTAAACCGATAGAATACTACAACAAATTGCCGGTGGAACCAACGGTATCAGTGTGCCTCATTGTCGACCCGATGCTGGCAACTGGGGGTTCTGCTGTTGCTACAGTTGATGTCCTGAAACGTTGGGGCGTAACAAAGATAAAATTTGTTGGAATACTCGGTGCTCCCGTTGGCATAGACCTCATGCAGCTGAAGCATCCAGAAGTCCCAATTCATCTAGCCGCGATCGACGAACGTTTGAACGAGAAAGGTTACATTTTGCCTGGTCTCGGAGACGCTGGTGATAGGCAATTCGGTACAGGATAACTGGGAAATTAGTACAAAAATGGGATAAACAGCTTTGTTCGCTCCTTGTAGGCTTTGAATTCCGCGTACCTCGACAGTGAGCGGTCTTTTCTCATCATATTAGGGACCCAAATAAATAAAACCCATACCATCAGTATTGCTCCTGGAAGCCATTGCCTGGTTAACAACACAAAACTACCGTAAATAAGCAGTTCTCCAAAATAATTCATATTTCTTGTTTGAGCCATTAACCCAGTGGTAATTAATTGCCCCGGATTAACTTTGAGAGAAATGAATTTTTGCATATCAGTGGTGAAATGTAAGAAAACACCCAGTGCAAAAATGCTTATACAAATTGCCAGATACCAAACTGTGTCCTGTACACTCTGCGAGGTAACTATCCACGGCGCAATCCAATATAGGCTCAGCCCAAACCAGATCACCATCCCATATGCCCAGTTGGTTCGCTGCTCCCACTGTTTGTCCGGAAAAATCTGGCTTTTCAGAACCCACAAAATGCCATAAGTACCGTGTAAAGCCAAATATACCCAGGCGGTAGTATTCTCCCATTGATTGTACAAAGCGATCATGGCAAATACGACGAGGCCAGTAACGGCTTTATTCGTATCTATGAAATATTTTTGCTTCATTGTGATT
>JBFENN010000262.1:0-4672 GCA_041551115.1 Anaerolineales bacterium | reverse complement strand
GCGCTCCTCCAAGGCAGTCTCACTAACACCGAGTGGCTGCAGAATGGTAGACGCGGCCCGGATCATCAGTGTTGTGTAGCGGGAAATATCCACTGTGGCGGGATTGGGTGGGACAGGCAGATTCCACGCATGGACACCGGGCTCTCCCAAAGTGAAGATAAAACGAACGCGCTGCCCAGGGCGGAGCTCAGTACCGAGGCTGGCCAGCTGCGCAGCCGCCCGCGCCGCTGGTGAAGGTGTACGGTACTCAGCTAGCGTACGGCTCAGTTTCTGCGAGACGAGCAGTTTTTCCAGCGGGATTCGCCCGCTACGCAGCCTCACCAGGGTATGCCGCAACAGGCTGTAGATCTCCGGTAGTTGCTGGCGCAGCAAGGCAGCCTGCGGCACTTCGGCTAATATCGTAAGCATATTATCTTGCAGCTCGTAGATGAAAGCTGGTGTGTCCAGGCGGCGCAGCTCGATCCCACGCACCTTGCGGCTGCCATCCTGGAAAACACCGAAGTACCGATTGGCAACTGGCACGCGTGCATCGACCCGCGAAGGCAAGAAAGCTATCCAGCGGTAGACACCTTCCAGACCGACCGGCAGACCAGTGCGGTCAAGGATTTCATCCAGCAGTAGCTGAAAATCTGCTACCTGAGCGGCACCTGGTTTCTTAACCCACAAACCGTCGACATACATGTGCAGCACCGTGTAGCCCAGGTCTTCGGCCGCCTCTTTAGCGCGCATCAGCGCTTCGCGCCCGTATGCTGTGACCGCTTCGTGTGCCTCAATGCGCCCGAAGCGGGCATTCTTGTATCCCAGGTATCCGAAGCAGGTCACCAGAAGCCACTTATGCCCTGAAGCACAGGCCTGATAACGACGGCGTACTGGATGCCAGGCCGGCAGGGTTGCCATTTGTGTTTTTAACGCAATACGCTTTTCGAGCAGTGGTGCCAGTGTTTTGGGGATCAAACCCTGGTTGTCGCGGTCGATATACAGCTCCAATTCAGGGATGTGATCAGACTGCGAGCGGAAGGAGCTCCCCACGGTCTCTGGCGAGATGTTAAAGCGCACCATGATGCTGGGGTACATTGAAATGAAGTCGATCTCGGCCACATCCTGATGCAGCCCGATCAGCGGCTGGTAGACCAGCCCACCTTGGTCGGCATGAAAGAGTTCCAGCGCGGTCTTCAGTTCTTCCGCCTGCTGCTTATGCCAGGGAACCAGGATGCCCTGCCGCATGGCAGTTACCATCTGCATGGCAGAGATACCACTGCCAGGCGAGACGCGTGCCACCGTCTGTCCGGGTAGCGAGGTGACCCGCGCCAGCTCAAAGATGCCCTCCATGCCATAGTCGTGAAACAGCATGGCGTTGTTGCCATCGATGTGCCAGCGCCCGAACAGGTGCACCTGCTGGCCGCGATAGATGACCTGTCCATAGGTGAAATAGGAGCGTTCCTTGCGGTAGGAAACCCCTCGATTTGGATCACGGTTCAGCGGAAGCGGTATCTGCCAGCGTTCCGATAATTCGAGCAGATACGGCAGCAGCCAAGTATCACCCCAAACGGTGAGCAGCAGATCAGGGTCATGGCGCTGCAAAATAGAACGCAGGTTGATCAGGAAAGGGCGCGCTGGGTTGAAATCCAGCCGGTAGGCGCGCTCGCGTGTGCGGATACGCAAAGAGGATGGTGGGGCATGAGCAGGGTCGACATCCGGTTCCAGCGATAGGATACGTAAAGGGACGGTTTCGGGATCCAGCTCCCAGGGGGAATCTAGCACCCGGATGTCCTGCACCACATCTTGATGATCTGTTGTCACCTGACAGTAAGCCAGCGAAAATGTACCAAAGCGTGCCGCGTGCCGCAGCTGGATAGGGATGTCTGCATCGTAGTATGTGAGATCGGGGAAAGCCGCGGCGGCACGCTGGAAAAGTGCAGACTGAGCCGCGGGCTGCTGCACTTGCACGGACAGCAGGTCCAGCGGCTTGGCCGCGAAGATGTCACGCCGTCTGGCGCGCGCCAGTCGTACCTGCTCTGGCTGCCGCTCTAAGAATCGCCATAGGGCACGCAGGCTTGCCGCAGGTCCAGCCACATAGAAGGTGACCGGGAATGGCTGCGATAAACATTGGCGCTGCCCGTCCGTGTTGATAAACCAAATCGTCACTCCATGCTGAGCATCTTCATACATATCCAAAAGCCAACCGTGGCGCGTTTGCGCTCGGGGTTCGAGGCCGTGCGTTTCGACTGCATTTGGAGAGGCAAGTGTTTCAATCATCCAACTGCTGACAGGGCTCTTCGATAAGCTGCCGCAGGCGGATGATTTCTTTATGTTCTTCAAGCAGCATTGCTAGCAGGAAGATCTCAAACGGCAGCGCATGGGAGGCGTAAGCCGCGGCCGAGAGGTGCTGGTGGGCAGCCGCGAAAAGGTCATCCAGTACCAGCTGGTCGCTGCGCCGCAGGGCGCGGCGGAAACGGGAGAAGGACCCTTGCTCCTGCAGGAATACTTGGGTGATTGAAGGTAGTGTACGGCCCATGATGTCTCTCAGAACCAGCTTAATTGGGCGGGCGGTAGCTGCGGTTCCAGGTGCCAGATATGGTCGGCGGTCTTTTCCAGGACAGACAGCAGGTTGATCGATGTTTCATCGGGTGGTGGCGAAACACTCACCGCGACCGAAGCCAGGCGGCTCAAACGGTGCAGCTGCACCAGACAAGTCTCTAGCAAACGCTGCCGTTCGACCACTGGCACGCTTTCGTCGTAGAACGTGCTCAACATTTCCAGCACCATGGTAGGGAAGGGCACCTCTGGAGTGCTGTTGAGTAGCGTTGCTACCTGGTAGCAGGTAAAAGCTCGTGCCACGTGTACATTTTCCAAGGCGGCTTTCAGGTTTGGGGTTCCACGACGCAGCTCACGCGCCAGGTGGTGCCCTTTGAAGCAGTTGCCACCATCCAGCACGCGCACTGGACCCATCAGGGCGCGCCGGGCGATCAGTGCATTGATCAGCTGGTGCTGGGCAGCACGTGCCGCGAGAATTAAATGCAGTTGGCCTGGTTGCAGGACAGGTAGGTTATCCATGCCCTCAGCTTAGCGGATTCGCTGTATGAACACAATCCCCCTGCAGGGGGATTGTCGGGGGAAAGAAATAGGTAACCGGTGGGGGGGAGCCAGGGATTGGGGTGAGTACTGCTGTCCCCGCCAGCTGTAGGGTTTGGAGTCTTGCTATGGGCTAAAGCCCACTTTATCGCCACGCTTCAAAATCCCAGTCGCGCAGCGCGTAGCGCAGCTCCATTTTGCTGTGCAGGTTGAATTTACGCAGTGTGTTGCGGACGTGCGTCTTAACGGTCTCAGTTGAGATGATCAGCTGGTAGGCGATCTCGCGGTTGGTAAAGCCTAGGCAGGTCAGCGCGGCGACCTGCTGTTCGCGCGGCGAGAGGGTGTGCCAGGTCTCCAACCTGATCTCAGCCGCATCCCGCTGCGCGAGCGCGCGCATGAGCATCTCGGATGCAAGTTCTTTCTCGGAGCGGCGCTCGCGTTCAGCCAGGTCCTGGAGCGAATCCACCAACTGCGTCTCCAGCTCAAGGTTTAGCTGGGTGGAATCTTTTGAAAATCCAAAGGCTTGCAGCAAGCGGTCCAAGATAAGCATAACAGTCCAGTGTCAACTTTAAACAGCAGTGACTCACCTGTATTATAGCAGAACAAATGTTCCAATAATATTAAAGTTTCCCAAATATGTTGAGATTTGAGGGAGGAGGTTGGGCTGGGATTAGCTGCGCTTCAGTTCGGCAATATAGGGCAGCGTGCGGTGTTTATCTGCAAAGTCGAGCCCATACCCGACCACCCACACATCCGGAATCTCGAAGCCCAAGTAGTCTACCTGGATATCTAGATGCGCTCGTTTCTTGCGGACAAGCACGCAGGTGCGCAGAGATGCCGGGCGGCGGTCGTTCAGGATGCGCTGCAGGTAGTTGAGCGTCTTGCCGCTGTCAAGGATGTCTTCAACGATCAAAACATGGCGGCTCTCTATTGGTTCGCGCAGGTCCATCAGGATGCGCACTGCGCCCGACGTGGTGGTTTTACCATAGCTGGAGAGCGCCATGAAATCCACAATATGAGGGATGGTTAATTGGCGGGTGAGGTCGGCCAGGAAAATGAAGGCTCCTTTGAGAATACCTACCATGTAGAGCTGGTCGTCTTGGCTGTAGTCAGCGGTGAGCTGCTCTGCCAGGGCTTCAACCCGGGATTGGATCTGATCACTGCTGATCAGGATGCGAGCCAGGTCAGGGTGAAGTTTCTCCATGCTGATGCCTCCGAGGTGGACGAGGGTGGGTGGTTCATTGGGTGAACAGATTTAAAGCGATGATATCATCAATTAATATCACTTGAGGTTAAGAACACTCCGTCGAATAACAGACCGCTGATAAAGGGAATAGTTCGAGGACATAAGTGATCAGAGTTAATGATATGCATCTGACGTTATAATCACTATCAATGATGATAAATACTAAATTTGAATATCGTAGGTGATTTATGGGATTTCATGGAAGCGGTTGGTGGAGTTATGTCCGCTCGGGGGATGAAAAAACGAAGGTATCCTGGGGGTTGATCCGGCGTGTCTTAGGTTATGCGCGACCGTATCGCTGGCTGATTATTGGTTTATTTGTGACCATCTTGTTGGGTGCTGGTCTCACTTTGC
>JBFENN010000261.1:0-4686 GCA_041551115.1 Anaerolineales bacterium | reverse complement strand
AGCAATTCACCTTGGCAGCAGCATCTACCCCTGGGATGGCGAGCAGCCCGAGATTTTGCTGCAGCGGGCGAGTGTTGCCTTAACCCGGGCCGTGCAGGAAGATAAAATCTGCCAGCTCTATGCCAGCAGATTCGAAGGTGAATCGCAAGTTGTACCGTAGCTGTTATTGAGCTATTCCGGGGGCAGTTCCACGACCCGCAGCCAGTATTCCCCAACCGCCTTGATCGTCTCGAGTAAACCGCTGAAGGTAACCGGCTTCGTGACGTAGCCGCTGATGCCCAGATCATAGGTATAGCTGATATCTTCTTCGGCATGTGAGGTGGTCAAGACCACGATCGGGATGCGGCGCAGCTCCGGATCGGCTTTGATCTCGCCCAGCACTTCGCGTCCATCCTTGCGCGGCATGTTGAGATCAAGCAGGATCAACCCCGGACGCGGCCATTTCTCCTTCTCATGGTACTTACCGCGCTGGTAAAGGTAGTCCAGCAGCTCTTCCCCGTCTTCGACGATGAATAGATCATTCGTGACCCGGTTCTCTTCGAGCGCTTCGCCAATCAGGTAGCGGTCGTCCGGGTCATCTTCAGCCAGCAAAATGCTGATCGTTTTCGCTGCCATGTTAGGCCTCTCTTTCGGTGTGTCTCACGGGCAATTGGATGGTGAACGTCGTACCTGCACCAGGAGCGCTGCTGGCGGAGATCGTGCCGTCGTGGCGTTCCACAATTTTGCGGCAGATGGCCAGCCCCATGCCTGTACCGGGGTAATCGTCACGCCCGTGCAGACGCTGGAAGGGCTGGAAGATCCGGTCGCGGTACTTCTCCTCAAAGCCGATGCCGTTGTCGCTCACCGTTATCGCGCAGAAGGGATGATTCTCGTAACCATCAGGATTTGTGCTTTGAAAACTTCGCCCGTGGATCTCCACCTGTGGGTGATTGCCCTCGGGCTGGAATTTGAGCGCATTGCTGAGCAGGTTCTGGAAAAGCTGGTACATCTGGATCACATCCGCTTCAATCACTGGCAGCTCGCCCACCACCACTTCAGCTTGCTGCTCTTCGATCTGCAGGTCCATGTCCCCGACCACTCGCTCTACGACCTCAACCAGGTTGATCGGCTCGAAGGGCTTGGCGCGGGTCGTCACCCGGGAATAGGCCAGCAGTCCGCGCAGCAAAGCCTGCATCCGGCGCGCCGCTGAGCTCATCCGCGCCAGGTAATCCAGCCCCTCCGCGTCCAGCGCGGCGCTGTGGCGCGTCTCCAGCAGTTCGGAGAAAGTCTGGATCTTGCGCAGCGGTTCCTGCAGGTCGTGCGAAGCGATGTTGGCAAAATCCTGCAGCTCGCGGTTGCTGATCTCCAGGTCAGCGGCGTATTCACGCATGGCTTTCTCAGCTTGGTCGCGTTCAACCGCCCGCTGCGAGAGCGATGCGGCCATATTGTCGAAAGCCTGTGCTAGCTGTCCCAGTTCGCCGTACTCGTAGGGGATATCGGTGCGCGTTTGCAGGTCTCCATGGGCTAACTTTTCGGTCGTCTTAACCAATGATTTGGTTTGCCGCAGGATAAAGATCTCGGCCAGAAACCAGGCTGCAGCCAGTGCCAGCACGATCACGCCCAGCATCAGCAGCAGGTTGCGCAGCATCTTCTGGTTTGCTTCAGCATACGCGAGCTCTAAGGGAATCCCGATCACCACAAAAACGCCTTCGTCGGTGCCGCTGAGCGGCTGGAAGGCGAACAAGCGCTCCGTTCCATCCAAGCCCGTACCTTCGATGGTACCTTCCTTAAGTTCGAAGATTTTTGTTAGGATGCTGTTTTCCGAGATCGCTTCGCCAACCCAGGTTTCCGGATCCGGGTAGCGCGCCAGGATGACCCCGTTGCGGTCGAAGACCTTCAATGTTGCCCCGGGCGGCAGGTTGGTCTCCGCTGCCAGCTGGTTGAACCATTCCAGGTGGATGCCGATATTGATCACTGCCACCCGCTCATTGTCTGGGCTGCGGACTGGGTAGCCCATCGAGATCACGCCTTTACCAGTATTGCGGCACAGGTGGTACTCGCTAACCACGAAATCCTCCGCAGCGCGCAGGTCGAGGTAGTGCTGGCACTCGAGCAAAGCGGCAGGTATATCGCCTTGGGGCATGGTGCACAAGATATTCCCCTCTAGGTCGGCCACGTAAAAGGCGGAATAGTAGGGGAAGTGCTCGTGCATGATGTGGGAGAAGATATCCGAGCAGTTCTGCAGGGCTGGATCACTGGAACCAATCGCGTGAGACAGCGCAGTGATGAAGCCGCGTGTGTTCTCGATCAGCAGCTGGTGGTTGACAGTTGTGAACTTAACCAGCCGCAGCGTCTCCTGCTGGGCTTCCAGTGCAGCTTGGCGCCGCATTTCAACACCCGAGTAGAGCGTCAAGGCTAGTGCCGGCAATGAAGCCAGCAGCACGAAAATGATTAACCGTACTCGCAGGCTGGAGAAGAATTTCTTCATGGTATTCCAGAGACAGCTTCCAGAGGGGCGTTCGCTTGAATCCCATGAACAGGAAACAAGGAAAAGCTGTTCATGATATCTATCTCTATTATATAGAAATTATGCCCCCTGTATAGCATGATTCGTGTATTTTTTATGCCGGAGACCTCGTAGGTATCAAAATCGTAAGGTTTACTGGGGCTGATAATATAGCAAGGGGTATCGACCGGGCTTCAAAATTCGTTTACAATAGGTACATGTTAATCTTTCTTTAACCATTTATTCTTTTTTTATTGCAATTCATATCCATCTTATGAATACCGGTTGGAAGGAGCTGTCATATGCTATTCAAATATAGCGAGAGGGGCCAGGGTCTGGTTGAGTACGCCCTCATCCTGATCCTGGTGTTTTTTGTCGTCCTGGTCGTACTTGTCCTGCTGGGACCAGGAATTGGCAATATGTATAGTACAGTCGTTGAAGCCCTACCATGGTCTTGATCCACAATTTTTATTTTGGTTCGATCATTCTATTTTTATCGCAGTGAGAGTGAAGCAATCATGAGTTTTGGATGGTATAGAGCGCAGGGACTGGTTGAGTATGCACTGATCCTCATGCTGGTCGCCTTGGTCGTCATCGTTATGTTGGCGATCTTTGGCCCTGCGGTAGGCAACATGTACAGTGAGGTGATCTCGCAGATCTGAGTGAAGCACTGCTCCCAGACTTGCCGGTGCATTGAGCCTCAGGTATAATTTGACCCTCGCAGTCAAGCCGGGCGCGTAGCTCAGCTGGTTAGAGCGCACGGTTCACATCCGTGAGGTCGAGGGTTCGAGTCCCCCCGCGCCCACCACGCCGACTGAGATCCTCGTGTAGCAACACGGGGGTTTTGGTTTAACGGATGATTTCCTGATCCGTTTTCAATACGCTGCCGTTTGCATATGAAATTGGTTTCATGAAGAAATAATGTTAGAATTATGTATCAAGAATTACTTTGATATATCCTAATCCTACTCATGGACTTGCTGGAGCGACACTATGGGTGACAGTTTCAATATCCGCGCTTACCCTTTGCTGCTGGGCATCTTGTTATTGATCATGGTGCTTTGCGCACTGTCAATCAATATCTAATCACAAAGCTCAGTTGTAGTTTGGGAATAGCATTTCTTATGGATAGCTGTATAACTTTGTACATCTGCAAGCTGTATCGATAGATAAAGGACGTGTTTATTGTATGTTTCTATGCTTCCCCCTGGTAATTCAAGGGGATTTTTTTTACGATTGGATGGATGTCTTAGTACTCTGCAGTCTTGGAAATTCTTCGGTAGCACGAAATTATCTTTGGGAAATCGGTTCCGCACCATAGAATTTCCCCAATTATTACAATATAAGTCCATAAAAGGGATATAATCATCAGGATAATGTTACCAAAGACGGGGGAAGCATTGGCTGGCTTGAATGATGGAGGAGGTTGTCAAACCGATGGCAGCAGGGGAGTCAAAAACACAATTTGATGATCAGGGCAGTTCCACCGGTGATACAGAGATCATTGCAGATTACCGTCTGGCTTATAGCAGCCGTCAAGCCAGCTTAATTGGCCGCCGGGAGGTAATGACTGGTAAGGCAAAATTTGGTATATTTGGCGATGGCAAGGAAATTCCCCAGCTGGCCATGGCAAAAGTGTTCCGACCTGGTGATTTCAGGTCGGGCTACTATCGCGACCAAACCTTGATGCTCGCCTTAGGGGAATTGACCATCCAGCAGATGTTTGCCCAGCTGTATGCTCATGCAGATGTTGAAGCCGAACCCGCAACTGCTGGACGGGCGATGAACGCCCATTTTGCTACCCGCAGTCTGACGCCGGATGGAGAATGGAAGGATCTGCTGGCGATCCACAATTCCTCGGCCGATATCTCCCCGACTGCATCCCAGATGCCGCGTTTAGTCGGTTTAGCTTATGCCTCGCGCTTGTACCGTGAGTTGCCCGAGCTCCAGGACCAAAGGGGATTTTCCCAGCAGGGTAACGAGATCGCTTTTGGGACAATCGGCAACGCATCCACATCCGAAGGCATGTTTTGGGAAGCAATCAATGCCATTGGCGTGCTGCGCAGCCCAGCCATCATCACCATCTATGACGACGGCTACGGGATCTCGGTCCCTAACGAGTATCAGATGGTCAAAGGCGATCTCTCCGTACTGTTGCAAGGTTTCCAGCGCGCACCGAAGTCAAGGGATGGTTACGATCT
>JBFENN010000260.1:0-4713 GCA_041551115.1 Anaerolineales bacterium | reverse complement strand
TTTCAGCCACAAAGGGTTAACGGATTGTAAATCTTGTCATGATAAAAATAAACCCGCCAACCACTACAGCGGTCAATGCAGCACCTGCCATATCACTAATGCCTGGAGTTCGGCTGGGTTCAACCACAGCGGGCAAACCGACTGCCAATCCTGTCACTCTAGACCATCTAACCATTACAGCAGGCAGTGTTCAGCCTGCCATAATACGAATTCATGGGGATCGGCTAGCTTCAACCACTCCGGGCAGACCGACTGCCAATCCTGTCACTCTAGACCATCTAACCATTACAGCGGGCAGTGTTCAGCCTGCCATAATACGAATTCATGGAGTTCGGCTGGGTTCAACCATATCGGGCAGACCGACTGCCAGTCCTGCCACTCCGATGATAAGCCCGCCAACCACTACGGCGGTCAATGCTCCTCCTGCCACGATACCAATGCCTGGAGTTCGGCTGAGTTCAACCACAGCGGGCAAACCGACTGCCAATCCTGCCACTCTAGACCATCTAACCATTACAGCGGGCAGTGTTCAGCTTGCCACAACACGAATTCATGGGGATCGGCTAGCTTCAACCACTCTGGGCAGACCGACTGCCAGTCCTGTCACTCTAGACCCAGCAATCATTGGTCCGGACAGTGTTCACAATGCCATGAAGTCAATTCATGGGGCAGCATATCCGTCCGGAATCACAGCTTCCCAATTAACCATAAAAACGCTAACGGAACTTGCGCGAATTGCCATAACAGCAAATCATCAGGTTGGACTTGTTACAACTGTCATGACCGTGCAAAAATGGAGGAAGAACATGCCGAACAGAATATCTCTAATCTCGCTTCGCGATGTATAAACTGTCACCCCAACGGTCAAGACTGAAGTTCCATTAGCTCTAAATTTAGATTTTATTGGATTTGTTATTTAGTCTACTCCGGCAATGTTTATATCAACGCACCTGTCACATACTTATCTAACAACAATTCAAGGCAAGAAATATCATGAACATACGCAACATAGCTCAACAAGAAAAAACCCGACGCCAAGCGCTTGTCGAGGGAAATGTCCTGCCAGATAGTTCCCGCTGCATCCAATGTGGTATCTGCTCCTTTAACTGTCCAATCGGCATTGATGTCAGGCGACATGCTTGGTTAGGTCAGCCGATTCAAGATAGCCATTGTTTGACATGCGGTGAGTGCATATGTCGTTGTCCACGAGGGGTCTTAAGCTTTGTGCAGACGGATTTATTTGCACGTCAACCCTATACCAATTAAGGCAGTACCTTATGGCAGAATATGTGATTATTGGCAGCGGTGTGGCTGGTATTGCTGCGATCGAAGCAATCCGCACTCGGGACCAACTTAGTAAATTAACCCTGATCGGGAATGAGCGGGAAGGATACTATACCCGCCCGGGTTTAGCATACTATCTTAATGGCGAGTTGACCGAGACCAACTTATTCCCATTTTCAAAGCACTTTTATCATGAGATGCACTGCCATCGCCAGCTTGGCGAAGTTGCAGCAATTGTTCCTCACCAAAGAACAATCCACCTCCAGGATGGATCCCGTATACCATACAAACGACTGCTAATCGCTACTGGTGCCTCTGCCGCAAGGATGGATATCCCAGGGATTGACGTATCCGGTGTTGTGAAGCTCGATAGTATCGCAGATGCCCGACAGATAAGGAAACTTGCCCGCCGCGGGAAGCGGGCGATCGTGATTGGAGGTGGAATAACCGCCTTGGAGATTGTCGAAGGATTGGTGGCACACAAGGTCAAAACCCACTATTTTTTACGTGGAGATCGCTACTGGAGCAATGTACTAGACGAAACAGAATCTCGAATTGTTGAGCATAGGCTAAAAGAAGAAGGGGTAAATATCCATTACCAAACTAGCCTTGAACGAATCTATGAAAAACGGGGACGGATCGTCGGCATCCGCACAAACTCAGGTAGAGATATCAAATGTGATCTACTCGCGTACGCAATCGGTATCCGACCGCGGGTAGAACTTGCCAAATCATGCGGTCTTGATGTAGACAGGGGGATTTTGGTTGATGAAAATCAGCAGACAAGCGACCCGGCGATTTACGCGGCAGGTGATGTCGCGCAAGTATACGATCCGAGCACTGGCAATTATGTCATAGACAGTCTCTGGGGACCAGCCCGGGAACAAGGTTGGGTTGCTGGACTCAACATGAGTGGTGCTGAAAATTCGTACATCCGCAGCACACCATTCAATGTCACCAGGTTGGCGGACCTCACGACAACTATAATCGGTACAGTTGGTAAAGGTATCGATAAAGATCTACCGGGTATCGCTCGTGGGGATAGCGAAGTTTGGCGGCAATTACCGAACGCCATTGCCGTACAATCAAATTTTGATGTCAACCGCGTGCGAATAATACTCGGGGAGCATTCGTTGTTGGGATCGATTATTATGGGTGACCAAACATTATCACAACCACTTAGAGAGCTGATCACTCACCGCGTTCCAATACATGACATCCGAGAAAAATTGCTTGAACCAAAAGCCGAACTTTCTCAACTGATTATCGATTATTGGAACAATTGGAAATGCAGCCATGCAAACTAGAGGCAACCGGGAAATTTGGTCTGCAGTTATAGCCATTTCGATCATCACAGTAGCCTACATTTTTATGATAGCCTTCTATCGTGAAATTCCTCCAGCAAGTGATTTCTTTGGCCATACCATCGGAATTTTGGGTTTTATACTGATGGTTATGACAGAGTCACTCTACTCCCTTCGCAAACGGAGCCGTAAAGCACGTTTAGGACGCATGTCCAGCTGGTTAGATTTCCATATTTTCACTGGACTAGTTGGACCTTACATGGTGCTGTTGCATTCTTCCTGGAAGTTCAATGGTTTGGCTGGAATCACCATACTATTAACAATCATCATCGTAGGGAGCGGGATTTTTGGCCGGTATATCTACACCCTCGTACCACGTACATCAGACGGGACAATCATCGAGGCCAGGATATTAGAGCAAGGAATAAATCTCGCGGACAATGAAATCCGGCAAGAGCTAGAAATACAGTCGCCGAATCTAGTGAAGATCTTCTCGCGAATGTATACCAAGGATGATCTTCCCACGGGGTTTTTTGCGATTATGATTGATCGAACACTCACTTCTCCCGCGCGCCGCTTGCAGTGGTGGTTGGATAAATCCCGCCTTGATAAGCAAACCCGGCTTAAAGTGAATCGGTTGGAAGCGCAACTGAGGCGCCGCCATCAATTATCGCGGCAACTAAACTCACTCGCATTAGCGCGGCGAGCACTCGCGCTCTGGCACTCCGTACACATTCCAATCGGGATGGTACTTTTCACTGCTGCGTTTATCCATATCATCGCAGCAATATACTATGCAACGTTATTGCGCTGATGCAACTGTCATAACAGAAAAGTCGGCTGCTTATGCTGCCACCGACCGGTTGATCAGAAGCACTCGGTGCACAAGAAACCAGATAGACGTTTATCATTTTCTAGCAGCAAGGTTAATCTTTTTCTTATAATCTGCCGCGCAACTTTTTTGTCATATTCCCGACTTCAAAGATAGAGACAGATGATTCACACTTCCAGTAACGTTATGCACATACGTGATAAAAATGAGTGAGCGACTAATTGATGCCCTTGAAGATTGCATTACTGCAATAAATTCAGGCAGGGGTTTAGAAGAATGTCTGGCAAAGTATCCCGATCTTGCTGATGAGATCAGAACACTGATAAAGACCAGCACTGCAGCCAAAAGCCTAACTGCCACACAAGTACCGGCTGCTGCCAGGAATCGCAGTCGAACTATGCTGCTGGAGCATGCAGCTCGAAAACGAAAAACTCGCAAACCTTGGCCGTCATATTTCCGCATCCCACGCTTGGCAATGTCACTCACCGCTTTGTTGGTTGTGTTGGTATTTAGTTTCAACGGCTTGATTATCACTTCAGCTAAGACATTACCCGGTGATACCCTGTACCCCGTAAAACGGGCAGCCGAAACAGTACGCTTGAAGCTCACAAATAATGTTGAGAAGAAACACCAAATCGAGGTAGATTACACTCGACGGCGCACAGAAGAAGTGATTGAACTGTTACAACTAAAACGGACAGAGCAAATTTCAATGGAAGGAAAGGTAGAAGAGATTTCTCCTGAACGTTGGATAGTCAGCGGGATAAAGATCCAAGTTGCTCCAGAGACAAAGATCATCGGAGATATTCTTTTAGGCCAAGTGGTAGAAGTCGAAGGATCCACAAATCAAAATGGTTGGATTGCTGCAGATGAACTCCATCTAAGGTTCTTTGAGATCACCGATGTCATCAGAGAAATACGCGACGACGAGTGGATGATTGGTGAAATCAAGTTAATAATTGCCCCAGATTCCCAAATTAATCCTGCCCTTAAGGTCGGCGATCATGCACGGGTTCTCGTGTACTCTAGCGATAACGGTAGACTATACGCACGCGCTATACTGACAGTCATTTCACATGAAACCGAATTTGAACCGTTCGAAATCACGCTCAACGGGATCATCGATTCACTGCTTGATGATTCGATCAACGTAGATGGAAAAACGATCCGAGTCTCAAGCAGTACAATCATCGCCAAAGGTATCACTGAAGGAAGCTGGGCACAGATAACCGTGCTGGTTGGACAGGACGGCACCTTATCCGCACTGTCAATTGAACCACTTTCGGTGGATAT
>JBFENN010000259.1:0-4734 GCA_041551115.1 Anaerolineales bacterium | reverse complement strand
CTGGCTAAGCGTACGATTTGAATTTGTGAGTCTGCTTTGTTGAATAATATTGTCGATAGGGTCTCATTAATCATGCCATCTGCTTGTTCAGCAAGTATGATTTGGTCCCGCTCCGGCGCAGAAGCCACAGGGATAAATTCCACGTTGACCCCGTGCTTGGCAAACAACCCCTCCTCGTCGGCAACATACATCGGTAGTGCATCGAGTATCGGCAGTACTGCGATCGTAAGCGTATTGTCTAGCGGTTCTTGCGGAGCTGTGCTTGCGGCTGAGCAGGCGCTGAGTATAAGAGTCAATACCAATGTGCTTGCTATTGGGAAAAAGTAGGATTTTGGATTCATTTTGCTCCTAGTTTTCTTATGGAAATTCCAGAAATATGGATTACTTACGATTCTGTATTCTCTCGTATTTTGCTCAAGAATTGCACTCTTATGTCGATAATTTCCATAACAATCGTTGGTTTCCAACCATTGGTTCGTGAGTCACATGGCTGTGCTAAAAGCGAGACAATTATAGCACGGCCAAAGTATTCGAAGTTGTGAACCAAGTAGAAGTATGGAAGTAGTGATGATGAATATGTATAGTTACTGCATGGTGGTGCACCATCCAAAATCTTGTCTTATCATCACTCTCGATAAGTACCCAAGCCCCCTCGAGAGCTTAAGGGCGATGGGTCTTGCTATGCCGTCCGTAGGTTCATACTTATCAGGTAGGAGAGTCAGCTGTGGCTAAATCACGATCTGAACAGATGGTGGATCGCTTACGCGAACTTCAGAATTCATCGCCTGATATCGAGGCTTCTGCAATCGTGAGTGTTGATGGCTTGAGTATCGCTTCTGCAATGCCACAAAATGTTGACGAGGATCGGGTGTCCGCTATGTCAGCCGCCATGATTTCATTAGGAGATCGCATCGTGAAGGAATTAAGTCTTGGCGCTTTCGATCAGGTGTACATCCGAGGCAAAGAGGGTTATGTGCTCTTAATGGCTGTTGGCGTAGAAGCAGTGCTGACCGCGCTTGCGCGGGATCAAGCCAAACTCGGGTTGATATTCTTAGACATGCGCAGAGCCTCAGAAGACCTATACAAGTTGATATGAGTAGCAGGACGATGAGCTCTCAGCCGAAGTTTGGGTATTATTACCCGAACCGGATGGTATTAAATATCCTGCTGGCATTGGAGGAAGTAATCGGTCAAAATGGTCTCCATGCCCTCCTGCGGCTAGCCAAGCTGCCCGACCTTGTTGATGATTATCCTCACGGTAATCTCAACCGTGAGGTCGGTTTTGCTGCTTTATCTGCGCTCAATATTGGCCTGGAGGAGCTTTATGGACCGCGCAGCAGCCGTGGGTTGGCGACCCAAGCTGGACGGGCAGCTTTTGAAAAAGAACTCTTACGGAGCACAGCAGCTTTGGAAGAGAATATTCACGATGTCGTGAACCTCCCCCCATTTGAGATGCTCTACCAGGGCATCCCGGTTGTCACCAGCATGTACAACCAGCTTACTGGTCAAGCGGTGTCGCTGCACAAAGAAGCCGGGATGGTGATCCTTGAAAATCCGGCTTGTCCATTTTGCTGGGGACGGAAAGATCAGGATCACCCGGTGTGTTTTATGTTCGTTGGGATGATGCGAGCAGGTTTGACTTGGATCTATAGTGAGTTAGATTACCAGATCAAGGAAGCAAGCTGCTGCGCCATGGGTGATCAAAGCTGCACGTTCAAGCTGCACATATAGCTGATAGATCTCAATAACATTGATCTCGCTTGTTCGTTGCCTCACAGCCTGTGCATGCGTTCTCAATATGGGGACATAAGGTATACTCATGTTTGGCACGCTCTCTGCACGCTACCCATTAAAAATCAAATCAACAGGCAGCTTCAATCATCATCTATGAAAATTACGGTCGTTATCCCTACCTTCAATGAAGCTACCAACCTGCCTAAACTGGTTGGTAAATTGTTCGCGTTAGCGATCCCTTCGCTGCACATCCTGGTTGTCGATGATGACAGCCCGGATGGCACTGGTGACCTGGCAGATCAATTTATTACCGAATTTACCGGCCGGTTTTCGGTGATTCATCGTTCCGGGAAACAAGGGTTGGGTACGGCTTATATTGCCGGGTTTCAGCGGGCTCTCTTGGAGGGCGCTGAGGTCGTTGTTCAAATGGATGCAGATTTTTCCCATCCGCCCGAGAAACTGCCTGGATTTATTGATAGCCTCAAAAACTGCGATATGGTTTTAGGCTCGCGGTACGTGACCGGTGGGGCAGTGGACGAACGTTGGCCGTTCTGGCGGAAATCTCTCTCTGCCTTCGGGAATTGGTATGCCCGGACTGTTTTACGCTTTCCGATCCGGGATGCAACGGGTGGCTACCGGGTTTGGCGGCGCGAAACCTTGTTGGGTATGCCTATTGAGATGGTCAAATCGAATGGTTATGCTTTTCAGGTCGAAATGGCATATATAGCCTACCGGTTGGGCTATACGATCCACGAAGTACCCTTCTACTTTGCCGACCGGCAGTGGGGGACCTCAAAAATGTCCTTTGCCATCCAGCGCGAAGCGGCTGTCAGGGTGTGGGAGATGTTGTACCAATATCGACATCTCCAACCGATGGTGTCCGAACTTCCCCAGTAAATTCCCCCCAACCTTCCAAATTTATCGAAAATGATGGCTTGGGGTTTGCATCCCCGGCTCGGTATCTGCTATGATGCCTGTCAACGTGATCCACTCGGTCAGCGCTAGGGTTTGCGCCCGGCGTTGGGGATCGATTCCCGCCTGATTCAGGTATGCGGACGTGTTTTCCTTTGTCCAGGTCATCCCTGCTGAGACAGAGTTCCGCATGGTCTTCCGTTTTTGGGAGAACCCAGCCTTAGCTAACCTGAAGAATAAGTCTAGCTGACCACTCTCGATGGGTAGGCTGTCAAATAAATCCACCCGCACTACTGCAGAATCAACCTCTGGTTGGGGGAAAAATGCTGGCGCGGGTATTCTTGCCCGTATTTCTGGTCTGCCGTATACCTGCACGCTCAACGCCAACAGGCTCATCTCCCCGGGTTGGGCGCAGATCCGCTTGGCTACCTCATGTTGCACTGTCAGGATCATCCGCGCAGGCCGGTTTTCTGCTTCCAGCAGGTGGCGAAATAGTGCTGATGTAATGTAGTAGGGAATGTTCGCGACAACGACATAATCCGGTTGCTGGATGACATCGCTGATCCGTACATTCAGGATATCCCCATGAATGATGTGCACATTCCCAGCGTCAGCGAAGGTTGATTCAAGAATGGGGATTAGCTTGGAGTCGATTTCTACTGCAATGACTTCTTTGGCGTGTGATGCCAGCAGGTAGGTTAGATTGCCGAGCCCGGGGCCAATTTCCAGCACGCTGTCAGCTTGATTTATCTCAGCGCTCTGGACGATTACCTCAAGCATTTCCTGATCGATCAGGAAGTTCTGTCCGAGGCTTTTGCTCGGTTTAAGCTGGTGCTTTTTCAGCAGATTGTGAACGTCAGGGGCTTCGAATGGAGACATAGCTTGGGATGATTGATCGGGTTCTTGTTGAGGCTAACCAAAATCTAGGGGCAGGTGGGTTCTTTCGGTTTATCCGGCCACGTTCCAGCCATAAATTGCTCCACATAATCGCGTATTACGTCGTAGTCTGCCTGCATCACAAAGGTGTTGTCCTTTTGCTGTGGGCTGTAAACGGTGCCCTGGGATAGGATCTCTTCGGGAAGACTGGTGAACAGAAGATTTTCCCGCTTGAGCTTCGGGACCAGACAGGCTAATTGTGATATCTGCTCCGGGCTCAGGTCTGTGATGACCGAGTCCTGGAACGAGGCGATGATCTGGGGGATCTTCGGTAGCACTGCGGGATTGGTGATTTTCTCCTTCAAAGCGCACAACACCATGTTCTGGTGGTCCATGCGGGTGAAGTCGTTATATTTTTTCCGTATGCGGGCGAACCTGAGAGCTTGGTCGCCGTTAAAGTGGTTCTGTCCGGCATAAAAGTAGCCCATGTCCTCGGTTTTTTCGTCAACCGGACGTCCGTCCACGTCAGTTGCCAGGTACAAGTCGATTCCCCCCACCGCATTGACGATCTTGACGAAGGTTTGCATGTTTACGGCGCCGTAGTGCTCTACCCGCAGGCCGAAGTTGTAATCCAATACCCGCGCCAGCAAGCCTGGTCCTGCTCCTGGTCCATCATAGTAGCCCATCCCCTCGCCCCCGTAGAAATAAGCCTGGTTCAACTTCCCGTGGTCGATGCCGTAAGGGTTTTCGATGTCCGGGATTTCCACCCACAGGTCGCGCGGCATGGACAGGACCGTCACTTTGGGGGTGACGAAATCTACCCGTGCGATCCGGATTACATCTGCAAGCCCGTACAGGTAATCAATACCGCTGTCAGCTCCCACCCCCAGGATGAACATGGTCGCTGGTCCACCGCACAGCGGTTCCGTGGTAGCGGTTGGCACCTGTGTGGCTGTAGCCAGATCTAGCTGGTTGGCTTCCGACCCCATGGTTGGAGCCTTTTTCTCGGATGCGGCCGGGTTTACCGCTTTTGTTGCTGTCGCGTTCTTTGCGGTTTCACCCGTGTTCCCCTCTAGCATAGTTGCAGTCCAGGTGGGCAGCTCTAACCCCGGTCCGAGCGGGGCGTTCCACTGCTCTTGTAACCGCGGGTAGCCGAACGCAGCCACGGCGATGACCCCAACTGTGAGCAGTCCGAAAATGGTGATCAGGATG
>JBFENN010000258.1:0-4747 GCA_041551115.1 Anaerolineales bacterium | reverse complement strand
GATGGACCACGGCTCTTGTCCAAGGAAAAGACCAGCGGTTCATAGAATGCTGGAGTGCCTATAATCTTGAGCGGTACACCGCTGCTGATCGCTTCCTCAATCGTTGGCTGCGCTGACATCACTGCATTCAACCTGACACCATCGCCGAGGGCAAGGTCTTGAATTGATTCGGAATCGGTTGTGTATGGTTTAACATCCACACCGTCCGGCGCCTCATATGCGATTTCGCCTCCTAGAATGGATAGAGACCCGTCGAACCAGGATTCGTATGTAGTTGCGGTGCCAAGCCCGACCGTCTTACCAGATAAACTTTCTATATCTGTGATGTCGGTATTATCTTTGTGAACGGCTACAACGGCTGGTGTGTAGTAATAAGCGTCGGTAAACCAGAGCACTTCTGAACGATCTTCCGTTGGCGTCATTGATCCGATACTCAGGTCCCAACGACCAGCCCAACCGCCTGCCGTGATCAGATCCCAGTCAGGGGTAACGAATTCCAGTTCAACACCCAGGCGCTGGGCGACTTCTTTGGCGGTATCAACATCGAAGCCATCGAGTTCACCATCCTCGTTTAAGAAACTCTGAGGTGCATAGTTGGGATCGGTGGAGACCCGAAGTACTCCGGCTTCCATGATCTCGTCTAATAGGTCCATGGCAGCTGGTTCGAGTGGTTCATCCCCGGGCTTAATCAGGGTAGTGATATCGATCCCATACCATTCAAGTGATAATTCTGTCAGGGTGCCGTCTGAATGCATTTCGTCAAGAATTTCATCCAATTTGGCCACCATTTTATCTGAGGTCCCCCGGCTCTTATCGAGAGCAAAGACAAGCGGTTCGTAGAATGCAGGCGTTCCAAGGTATTTAAGCGGCACGCCATTGTTGATGGCTTCCTGGATGGTGGGCTGGGCAGACATGACTGCGTCCAGACGAACCCCATCCCCCAATGCTAAGTCCTGGACTGCTTCGGAATCCGTGGTGTATGGCTTGACTTCTATCCCTGCTGGAGGATCATACATGATCTCTCCACCCAAGATGGAAAGCGTACCATTGAGCCAAGATTCATATGTCGTTGCGGTTCCTAACCCGACAACCTTGCCAGACAAATCATCAACAGTCATGATGTCCGTATTGTCTTTATGTACTGCGAAAACGGCGGGTGTGAAATAATACCCATCGGTGAACCATAACACTTCGGATCTCTCATCAGTTGGTGTCATCGAACCGATGCTGACATCCCAGCGTCCCGCCCATCCCCCGGCAGTGATTAGATCCCAATCTGGGGTGACGAATTCTACCTCAACGCCCAAGCGCTTGGCGACCTCTTTCGCTGTATCAACGTCAAATCCATCCAGTTCGCCATCTTCGTTTAGGAAGCTCTGAGGTGCATAGTTAGGATCAGTGGAAACCAGCAGTACTCCAGCCTCCATGACCTGATCCAGCAAATCCATATCTTCTGGCTCGGGCTCAGGTTCCTCTGGGGGGGCAGCCGGTTCTTCCACTGGTTCAGCTGGGGCTTGGGTTGGTTCTGGTGTTGGCGTCGTACAGGACGCCAATATACCTGCAATCAAGCTTAAAACCAGAAACATTGTGAACAGATTGCGTTTTCTTAACATCTTTGTTTCTCCTTTCCTCCTGTTTGTATGGAACGCGGATTTGACTAATTCATTATACATGAAAAGGGAAAAGATTAATATTAAATTAATGGGTACAAGAGTGATATGCTTTCTGCTGAAAATAAATCGAATTGGGCGAAGAAGTAGAACAATCTCCTGGCGGGAATATATCCTTGGCCTGTTAATCCCTCATTGTGTAGGCAGCGAATAACCCGAAAAGTGAATCTAGAATATAGCTCAGCGAGAGACGATCAAAGCGGTGAAAAAGAGAATGGAGGCTTAGCAGCTCCCTACCCATCAGCCCCCTCCCATTTGTCAATGCTGTACATTAGCGGGAAAGAAATTTCCAATTCCTCAACTTAAGAGGGAATCGTGTCAATCCTAAACGATCAGCTTCCTCTTCCCAGTCGAAGAGCAGGCGGGGTTTGCTATTCCGACCCTTTTGGCTTGCTCCCCAATTTGTCAGCTTCGTCCTGCAGCCAAGCTTTGAGTGTGCCGCGGTAAAGTGCACGCTCGAAGTAATCCCCTCTGATGGAGAGCCCGTCGTAGCCTTTTTTAACCAGGTGGTACATCAGCGGTTCGAGCTGCTGCCCGTAGTGACGCATACAGGCTTCAGGATGCACACCCGGCCACGAGTAGCAGGTTACAGTAGTACGGCGGTGCTGGGAGGGGATCGAATCAGGAACAAGTTTGTCCCATCTTGGATCATCAGCTGGGAAGACGTATTGATCCAAGTTGCCCTGGGGAGTGCCCTCAATCCCGCGCACAACCGGAGGTTCCGCATCCAGCTTGTACGGGTCTACAGCCAGATCAACGATTACGGCATGCTCTGGCAGCCAAGCAATCCATTTGTTAGGCACAACCGGTTTGCTGGTGTCACGCCGTTGAGTGGCATCTACGAGGATATCACAGCGCTTGAAAAGCCCTTCCATCATGACGGGGTTGGAGGTGAGATTCCTGCCAACAGTGAGAGCGACCACACCGGGACCGTTTTCTGCTATATGGTCACTGTTACGCTCCACATTGCCCAGCTTGGTGGCAGCTTCCACGGCGTGTTTCCCGACCATACCTGCTCCTAGAATCAACACCTGGATTGGATTTCCATCCGGGCGCACCAAACCGGGCCACTGCAGTTCGAGCCAATTGAAAGCCGCTTCGAGCCCGTTCCACGCCACAGCTTTCATATTTTCCACTAAGCGGATGCCGCTATCATTGACAATGCTGTCCAGCGAGATGGCTTTGATATCGCGCTCTCCCAGAAGGGTTATACGGTTAGAACGAGTAGGATAATGCAGCATAGAGACCAGCGTGGTACCGGGTGTAACCATGTCAAACTCCTGCGGCTTCGGGCTGCGCAAGATAATGCAGACATCCTTCTGGAAGGTTTCCGCATGGCTGCAGATATGAATATTGAGACCGGCGCGCGTGTAATCTGTGTAGCTGTACCCTGTGCGGGCGCCATAGCCTTCTTCTATGTAGACTGTCATACCAAGGGTTCCAAGATACTGGATAAACTCGGGTAAGAAAACACGCTTCTCACCAATCTCGTTCGTCATGCGGGGGAAGCCGATGCTTCTGGGTTGGGTCATCTTTTTGCCTCGGAGGAGTAGTTTGCAGGGCTTTTGACTGGATGCTGGTCATCCCAATGCGAAAGCATAGCCCGCCAAATAGCGCGTTCAAAATAGCGCCCGCGCGGGTTGATATACTGGATGCCGCCCTGGTCTGCAATCGTTCTTAACAACGGTCGGATTTGTTCTCCGTACAATTTCATGCAACGCTTGGGATGGATGCCGGGCCAAGAGTAGCAGGAGACTGAAGCACGGCGATTTCTTGTAGAGACACATTTTGGTATGCGCTCAAAGGCGGGGTCGTCTGGCATGAAAACAAACTGGTCCAGGTTGCCATGAGGTATGCCTTCAATACCTTTTACCACGACTACCCCATGCTCACAGTCATAGGGATCTACCGATAAATCCACGATGACCGCATGCTCGGGGAGCCAGCCAATCCATTCGTTGGGGATGACCGGTTTGCTCGGATCCCGGCGTTGGGTGGCGTCCACCAAGATGTCGGTTCTCGCCAGGTTGGCGCGCATGATGTCTTCCCGCCCGGATAGGTCATAATCAATGGCCGTCACCTGTACACCTGGTATGCCGCGTCCAGCTAGCTTCTTCCAGCGCTTTACCTTGCCATAGCGGCTGGCTGCCTGCACTGCGTAACCACCAACTGCGCCGACCCCCAACACGGTGACATAGATCGGTGCCCGGGCTGGGTTTCTCAAGCCGGGTGTGGGGTAAGTGCTGCTTAGCACCTGGAAACCCGCTTCCAACCCATTCCAAGCTACAGAATGTAGGTTTTCGACCATCCGACGGCCCGAGTCATCCTTGAGCTCGTCCAGGGATACGGCTTCGACAGCCAGCGAACGCAGGAGTTCCACGCGCTGCGGCCGGGTGGGATAGTGCAGCATAGAAATCAGGCAGACGCCCGGTGCTAACATCTTCAAGTCTTCGTCAGCAGGACAGCGCAGCACCAGCACATACTGCTGTTGTAAAACTTCCTGATAGGAAACAAAACGGGCTCTTGGAGCGACCTTCAGGTAATCTGCCTCGGTCAAACCCATACCGGCACCGTATCCGTGCTCCAAATGCATTTGCACGCCGCGTTTTTCCAGGTCGGCTACCAGTTTGGGTAAAAAGTCACGCCGCTCGCCTGCTTCTACATGCATACGGGCTAATCCAAATGTGATGGCACCAGTCATTTTTCCCTCGCAGTTTGAATTCGGGGAACAGGATTCACGGCCCCCAAAATCAGTGTACCACAGTGTCCCACTTTGCTCGCTCGACGCGTTTTCCTTGCGCTGTCACAGCCTTATGCTTGAGAGCGGTACGAACGCGAGTATACCTACAAACTCTCAGCCTCCTGGCAAATGGAATGAGCAGTCAAGGGGATGACGAACAGGTTGCCTCTACGATCCGACAGGCGTGCCAACTTATGGGTCGATAAGTCTTCCCTTTTTAGAGCGTAGAGACCCCGACAGGGAGAAGCTACGCTCGGATTTCGTAAATCCTGATGCTCGCGATGTACGGATTGGTTTGAGCGATTTTTTCTGCTGCATCGAGGTCTTCAGCCTCGAT
>JBFENN010000257.1:0-4767 GCA_041551115.1 Anaerolineales bacterium | reverse complement strand
TCGCCGAAAGCCAGCAGGCTCAAGCGGTTAACCATCCCGGGTGTATTGAGAATGGCATCGCTTTGGGTGGGTTCTACCAAGATTGTCGTCGCCTGACCATCCCAGATGCTCAGTGTGTAGTTCCCACCACAATCGAAGCCGTACAGGTAGCCGCGGTTGTTATCCGGGGCACGGAACAGCAGCCCGAAGCGGTCCTGCGGGTCGCAGGTTTCTGGACGCGTATACGTAGTCTCGATGAAGAAGTTGTCCAACTGCGGCCAGGAGACCTCCCAGCACACCGTCTGCGGCAGTCCTTTGGCGGTCATCACAAACTGCCCACCGGTGATTTCGGTCTTGAAGCAGGCCGAATCGAATATCGTCCAGTTTTTCTCATTGTTGAAGTCTTCCGTGCCGTCCGGCAGACCCAGAAATAGGGCTGGGTCACCTTCGATGGCTTGCGGTTCTGCAACTTCTGGCGCTTCTCCCATGTTCTCGAAGTTCATGAACCCGGCATCCTCCGCCAGGAGCAGTACCAGGACGCCTTCTCGAACCCCTGCGACTTCCACGCGCTCCAGCAGGGACATATACAGGTCATAGGAAGAATCTGGACCGCATTCCGCCAGGGTGCTGATGCCTGGCTTAAGTTTCAGCTGGCTTCCGAGTAACTCATAGCTGCCCATCAGCTGGTTGCAGTCTGCTTTGGCACTGTAGGTGCCATCTGTGCGGAAGACCAAGTTGTAGTTCTCGGAGTCTGCCACCATGGACTGGGAAGCTGGCATGGTCTCCACCAGGCTGACCCACTGCCAGAGAGTATCGACCAGGTCTGCCTCGGTGATAGGTTCTAAGTCGGCAGCCAGGCTGCTGGTTGTGGCGCGCTGGAAGAACATTTCTCCGGCTTCATCCGCCAGGGTGATCACCAGGTTACCGTGTCCCATCCCCACGCCGGCAGCTTGCTCCAGCAGAGCCAGGAACTGGTTGTAGGAGGAATCCGGCCCACATTCCGCAAGAGTCGTAGGTCCCATACTGATGGTCAGTTGGTCGCCTGAGAGTTGGTACGAACCCATGGCGACGTTGCAGTCAGCTTTGATGTTGACGGTGCCGTCTTCATTGAAGGTCAGGGTGTAGTTTTCGGCGTCCGGGATTAAGGATTGGGCCGCGGGCATGGTCTCCCGCAGGCCAATCCACTGCCAAGTCGCTCCAATCAGATCGGCTTGACTGATGGGCTCTAGGAGTGGTTCTGCGACCACGGTGGGTTCTGGGATCTGGGTTGGTTCTATGATAGCTGTCGGCTCGGGTGCGGGCGAGCTGCACGCGCCAAGCACGATGCTGAAGGCAAGTAGAATCGCCAGGAACAGCTTTACTTTTGGGTGTATTCTCGAAGTCGTTAACATGGGGCCTCCTTGATTCCTTTAATGATTTGATGGGTTAACTCGATCATGACTTTCACCACTGCTTATAAATATATTCTATTAAAATTTTTCGTGCTGGCGACAAGCTGCCATGGACGCCGATTGGGGTGAGATTTAATCTGGTGATGCGACATCTTCTTTATGTTATTCCTGTTGGTATCACGCTCGGGTTAGCCCAGGACGGCAAAGACCTGAACAGCGCGTCTGGATAATGATCTATTCGTTTTCCAGATACTCCACCGAAAGTAGCGGTAGGTGTCTGTCGTACAGAGCATTGATCACGCCAATCAAGGCTGCTTGGTCTTGTAACTGCCCCGATAAAATGGTCACCATTTCGCCATCCTGCTGATCAATAGTACGTATAGTCAATCCACCCAAACGGGCAGACCATGCTGGCGGCATAAAGCCGTTGACGCTGATGCGATAAGTAGCCGGTGTATCTAATTTAGGCAGCATAAATAACGTTTTCCTCCAGGTCTAGTTCTTGAATTGCGGATTAATTTCTATTTCAATTGCTTGGTAGCACCGCAAACTGCATCCGGTATATGCCATCTGGTATTGTTCGGTTCGAGATCATTCCGAACGATAGCATCAACACAAATAGCGCGCGTTATACTTTCCTGCGCCGTAATAGTGTAATGGAACATGGGATATACCACAACTAACAGAATGTTATAGATTGGTCTATGGAAGTGGAGTACATGACGGGGATAATAGTGGTATTAGTAGACGATCAGTGGGATAGAATTCCCAGGTCGGCGGCTTTGGCGGCAGCCTGCCGCCGGTCATGGACCGCCAGTTTCTGATAGATATTGTGGGTGTGCTGCCGAACAGTCCCTGGCGAGATGAATAATCGATCGGCGATCTCTTTATTGGTGAGGCGCTTTCCTAGGAGTTCCAGGATCTGCCATTCCCGGTTGGTCAGCGGTTCTGGGAGTCCTTCCATGAGGCTGGTTGGCATTATCCCCATCGGACCCGAAAAGGCAGCCAGGATCCGTTGGATATATGCTTTCGTGCCTCGATTCACCTTTAATTGCGCTAATAAGGATGCCATTTGTGGGCCCAAATCGACGAAGAGGCGGATAAAGCCCCCCTGGTGCGCCAGCTGGACCGCTTGATTCAGTGCAGCCAGGGCAGCAGTTTGGTCCCAGCGGGTCTGCTCAAGCCGCGCCTTCAAAGCCAACGTCTCGATCAGGAAACGGGTATTGTGAAATCGGGTGAAGTATTCATGCAGCTCTGTTAATAGATCGGCGGCTCTCCCATGGCTGGAGGCTGTGTTTTGGGCTAACCAAACCTTGACCAGTGTTATATGTGGTGCTAGGAATCCGGACATAGGTACCAGTGGCGGAACCGGATCGAGTTTCTCTGCCCACTGGCTAGCTAGGGGGAGGCGCTCCTGCATCAAAGCAAGTTCAGCCTGTAATGCCAGGGCGTATGGTAGTTGGGATGAATTACCGGTTTCCAGTAAAAAGGCGATCGCTGCTTCAGCAACTTGTTGGGCTTCAATTTCTTTCCCCAAGGCCTGGTATGTGAATCCCAGTCCACAGGCACTATTTGTATAATTAATGCCATAATTCTGATAGGGTCGATCGACAACACTAGCAAAAAGCTTTTCAGCCGCGCGCAGATTATTTCGTTGATAATCCACGCGCCCGAGTTGGTATTTTCCGTATCCAAGTATTTGTTGATAATCGATCGTCTCGCATATTTCGATACACTGTTGGGCTGCCTGTGCCATGCTTTGCAGGTCAGCGGCGATCCAATGGAAATTGCAAGCGGTCATCAACAAGGTAGCCCTGAAGCGCTTATGCTGCACTTTCTCTTCATCAAAAGCTGCGTAAAATGCATGGTACCCGCCGCTTGCATCCCCTTTTGCCAGTAAACTGCCACCCAGATACATGCGCGCCAGGACGCGCACGATCCATAATTCTGGGTCGAGTAGCTCTATTGCCTCCCTTGCCTCGGAAATAGCTCGATCAATATCCCCGGCATGATAAGCGATCAGGCTGTGCAGGGAACTGATTTCACCAATCAGGTCTTTGGCGATCTGCTGGTTTGTATCATGTTCCATGATTACAGCAAGATGTTGCAGCATGGCAGGCAGTTCATTGAATTGACCGTGATGGTACACCAGCCAGGTTTTCAGCATCCATAATTCTGCCGATGTTTCAATGATCTCGTTTGGAAAAAAGTCAAGCAACCGCTCCAGGCGTGGCCATTGGGTGTTGTTCATCGCACTGTAGCGCTGCTGGGCAACCAGATGGACAGCAGCGGATAGTTCACCCGCAATCAGCAGGTGATTAAGGGCTTCTTCGATCCATCCATTTTGAGCGTACCAATTGCCTGCTGCGGCATGCAGACCAGCAATATTCTCCGGGCTAAATCTGCTGACCAACTCTTGCTGCAGGAATTCTCGGAAGATATGGTGGTAGCGGAACCACACATGCTGGTCATCCAGGGGGATCACGAATAAGTTAGCGGCTTGCAGCCATTCCAGGAACTGAACTCCATCCGATACTGATGGTGGAGTTGCGTTCCCTATTTGTTCTTGTCCCTGTATGCAGACTGCTTGACACAATCCTGCATTGAAGCGCTCAAGTATCGAAATCTTTAGCATCCAAGCCGACCATTTTTGAGCTTGTTTGGCTAAGATTTCAGTAACCAGGTATTCGGTTACATAACGGTTATGGAGGGACAAGTTTTCCGGGAGATAGTCCCGCCCGATGCGATGGCGCATCGCCAAAGTGGCTAAGCGCAAACCAGTCACCCAGCCCTCGGCCTGGGCATCCACTTCGCTCACAACCGCCGGGTCGACAGGAAAATCAAGCATATTAACTAAGAGGAGCTGAGTCTCTGTTTGGGTAAACCGTAAGTCCGGGATACGAATTTCAGTCACCTGGCTTTTGGCGCGCAAGGTAACTATCGGTAAAAATGGGTCTATCCGCGTACCCAAAACTAAGTGCAGGTTTCTCGGCGGATGCGCTAGTATTTCGCTCAATAGGTCCTGGATGGGTTGGGCATCGATCAGGTGGTAATCATCCAAAACCAGGATAAAAGACTCATCGAGCTGGTTTAGTTCATTTAGCAGTGTGATTGCGATAGCAGCGCTGGTTGGCAAACGCGATGCTAGCAGCATCGCTTGGGTTTCTGGTACTGCGTTGGGAAAAATGGTCTCAATTGCAGCCAAGAAGTAAGCGAGGAAAGCACCTAATTCATTATCATGTTCATCCAAGGAGAGCCAAGCAGTCGGGCAATCTACGGCCTCTAACCAGCAGCTGATCAAGGTACTTTTGCCATACCCAGCAGGCGCAGATACCAGGGTCAGCGGTCGACTCCGATGCTGTTCAAGCCAGGTGGTCAGGCGAGGTCTCCGCACCAT
>JBFENN010000256.1:0-4773 GCA_041551115.1 Anaerolineales bacterium | reverse complement strand
CATATTTCCAGCTTCCCCCAAGCGTTTAACCCATTAATCCCCCCTGAATCACCCGCAAATGGGATTGATTACACATTATCTTTTTGCTACGATAAGAAAAATAACAATAAAAGAATGGTGACAGACAACCTGTGTATTTCTTTTCATCGCAATAGGTGCAAACACCATCAAACGCCCGTTTATCAGGAGCAATAGCAAATGGAAACAACCAGCGATCTTTACCGACCTATAACTTTCCATATTGGAGATCAATATCTTTTCATGGAATCCCCATATCATTTAACGTCTCTTATACAGCCTACTAGGCAGAGATTGGTAAATTTTGAAGCCTATGATGTCTGTCCAGCGTTGGTTATTGTAAGGAATGGCAACGGAAAACGCTGGCGCTGCCCTCGTGATCAGTTATTTATCAACAGGTATACCACCTGAGTAAATTATCCCTTTTTTAGCCTGATCATCTCACGCACCGATGGACCAGTCTGCCGTTTGATGAATGGTTTATCCATTGCAAGAGATTTAACCAAGCGGTGTATTACTAATTTTGGAATCGCATTCCAGGAACGATTACGAGCACCAATAACCCCAACCTTACAAGATCCATCACCTATACGCATGCAATTAATATCCTACTGTAAGTTGAGTGCTCTCAGTTTATATTTACCCACGATCATCCGATCGAAATGGTAGAATATTGTTAGCACCATTGATTTTGAAAATTAAATAACCACATATAACATAATAAATCACTCAAGGAGATAATCCTATGCCCGATGCAGTAATCATTGATGCTGTACGCACGCCAATTGGAGCACTGGGCGGTGTTCTGGCACCTGTACGATCTGATGACCTAGCTGCCCTGGTATTGAAAGCCATTGTTGATCGGACCGCTATCGATCCCGCCATTATTGAAGAAGTATACCTGGGATGTGCCAATCAAGCCGGCGAGGACAACCGCAACGTAGCCCGTATGGCAACCCTGATCGCCGGATATCCGGTTGAAGTAGCCGCCGTCACCTTCAATCGACTGTGTGCTTCTGGTTTGAACGCAGTGAACCAGGCTGCGCGAGCGATACGCGCCGGAGAAGGTGAAGTCTTTATCGCTGGCGGTGTGGAAAACATGTCACGCGCACCATATTCAGTGCCAAAAGCAGAGCGTGCATATCCCTGGGGAAATCTGACCATGTGGGATACTACCTTGGGATGGCGATACCCCAATCCCAAGATCGATGAGAAATACGGCACTGAGGCAATGGGTGAGACAGCCGAAAACATTTCCGAACAAATGCCCGATATATCACGCCAGGATCAAGACGCGTTCTCATTGGAAAGTCACCGCCGGGCAATTTCAGCCATCGATTCAGGTAAATTTGCAGAGGAAATTGTTCCAGTAAGCATCCCCCAACGCAAAGGCAATCCGATCATCGTTGACACGGATGAGCGCCCAAGACGGGATTCGACAATGGAAGCACTTTCCCGGTTAAAGCCTGCATTCCGTAAAAATGGCTCAGTTACCGCAGGAAATTCCTCCGGCTTGAACGATGGTGCAGCTGCAGTACTGCTCATGAGCGATGAAAAAGCTAGAGAGTTGGGGCTTAAACCGCTGGCACGCATCATCACTTCCGCTGCAGCAGGTGTCCCACCAAGGGTCATGGGGCTTGGACCGATCTTTGCGACCCGTAAGAGTTTAGAACGCGCTGGTTTATCCCTGGATGATATCGGGTTGATCGAATTGAACGAAGCCTTCGCGGTGCAAGCACTGGCAGTAATGAAAACCCTCGGTATGAGGCACAAAATAACTAACGTAAATGGCGGTGCGGTTGCGTTAGGACATCCACTGGGCTGCTCCGGGGCACGAATTCTGACCACCCTCGTACACGAGATGCGCCGACGTGCACCTGATGAGCGAAAACCTTATTATGGTCTGGCAACGCTTTGTGTTGGGGTCGGTCAAGGTGAAGCAACAGTGATTGAGTATATTGGCTGACAATAATATTCAACAAAGGTGACCACGGAAATTCGATCAGATACAGTTACAAAATTAATCAAAGCCTCCCGCTGGTTCAATTGGTTTCCGGGAGGCTTTTTCAATTAACAAGTCATACCTTTTGAATTCTCTGTTCCATAAACTGCCTCGGAAAACAATCGGGTAGATTCCTTGGCTAAAGCATAAACGTTTTGAAAAGCAATCTGAAGCAGGATAGTGGTGCATCCTAAAACGCGCCATGGAAGTACGATAGTATGTCAGCAACTAATACTATTCAAGAACTGCTTAGGTAGGAATTTTGATCCTTCGTCGTTCTTAATAGTCTACGGGATCATCCACGCAAGGGATCCTTAAAGCTGAGAAAGGGATAAATGTTGCTCGTTGAGCGGGAAAGACTCTATTAGGTGTATCTAATAACTCCCTGCCAACAGAAGTATTGGTAGTATCATGTTGTGTAGAATTACTCGTGGAGTCACAACACAGCCACGCAGTTTAGAAGCTGCGTGGCTGTAAGTTTAGAAATTTATTATATTTTTATTATGGCGTGGCTGTGGTTACTGTCGCACTCGGAACTACAGCCGTTGGGAACACAGTGCCAACCGTTGCTGTGGGGACTGGGGTAACAAGATTAACAGGAACCTTCAAGATTTGTCCAGCACTGATATCATTGGCATTTTCCAACTCGTTCTCCTCAACGATTGCATCCACTGTGCTGTTGAATTTTGCAGCAATCACCCATAGATTATCTCCAACTAAAACACGATACTCAATGATTGTCCCAGACGGCAGATCGCTGGGTACTGCAGTTGGAGAGGGGAGAATTGTATCAGGGGCAGGTATCAATATCTTATCCCCAACCCGAATGATTAATGTCGCAGGATCAATCCATGGATTAAGCGCTAGCAGGGTATCAATATCTGTGTCATATTGGTCTGCAATGGTACCCAGAGTATCACCCTCCTGCACTGTATATTCAAATGGTCCTGAAGGCGTGGGGGTTGCCGAGGGCTCGGGTGTATCCGTTGGTTGTAATGTGGCAGTGATTGTCGGAGTATTGGAGGCAGTCGCTGTGTAAGTTGCCGTTGCTGTCTCCGTCGGTGTTGGTGTTTCTGTTGGCCCGAAGGGAAGGAATGAGCCGCCAGGATTGAGCAGATAGAAGATGATGGCCGCTGCTCCAATAACTAGAAGTATTGCAGCTACAACCATAATAATCGTTGGCATTCGCTTAGACATCTGCTGGCGTCTGCGGTACGATTCGATCACACTCTGTGGGGATTCTTTATCACTCATGATTTCATCCTTAGAAATTTGCACATATATGCAGTGCTTGGTTTCTTAGATCACAAGATCTATTATCCACGTTCGCTGTTATTCTACCCGATTTTAAGTGCTGATGGAAGCGCGGGTAAATTCCATGGTTTCCAGGGAATAATGGATTGTTAACAGGTATGTCAACAATTATCATAGCCAATAGCGATATAATATCGACGTACTGCTAATGAGATTAGTTCCAGATATTTAAGAGAGGTTAATATGCGTATTGCAGTCTTTGGGACAGGAGGGGTAGGAGGATATTTTGGTGGTCGATTAGCACAAGTTGGGGAGGAAATAACCTTCATTGCCCGAGGTGAACATCTGAACGCCATTCAGAAAAACGGTTTGAGGATAGATAGCATCAAAGGAGATTTCATCATTCAACCTGCATTTTCATGCGATAACCCCTCACAAATCGGTGTTGTCGATGTGATCCTGGTAGCGGTCAAAGCGTGGCAAGTACCGAAAGCTGCTCAAGCTATGCTACCCATGGTCGGTGAGAAAACAATTGTTGTACCTCTTGGAAATGGGGTAGAGGCTCCTCAACAATTATCCAGTGTGCTAGGTGAAAAGCACGTTCTTGGTGGACTCTGCCAGATCTCCAGTTTTATCTCTGCTCCTGGTCATATCAAGCATGTTGCTATCGAACCCTATGTAGCCTTTGGCGAGCTTGATAATAGGAAAAGTGAACGGGTCGAAAGATTAAGACAGGCATTCGAGCGCTCTGAAGTGAGGGTCGAGGTTCCTACGGACATTCAGGCAGCCATGTGGCGTAAATTTGTATTCATCACATCCATCAGTGGTGTGAATGCAGTCACACGCGCTCCTGCAGGTGTGCTACGTTCTCTCCCTCCATCGCGCCAGATGCTGAAAAATGCTCTCAGTGAAGTGACCAATGTCGCACGAGCTCATGGGATAACATTGCCTGAGGATATTGCTGCCACAACCCTGGCTTTCATCGATGGTATCCCGGAGGGTACCATTGCTTCAATGGCACGCGATATCATCGGAGGACATCCATCCGAGTTGGAAGCTCAAAACGGGGCTGTCATGCGCCTGGGGCAGGAAGTTAACATTCCCACTCCCACCCATGCCATGATATACGCAAGCTTGCTACCTCAGGAGCTCAAGGCTCGTAACGAACTGGACTTCTAATATAATATTTCTCTAATTAGGGGCATATCTTACGATTGCACATCCGTATGGGACGGTCTCAGAAGGTGTCGGTTCTTCATCGTTCATCACAGCAGTCAAGGCATCCTGTAGATAGTGCTTCTGAGGGGTACGCTGGCGAAAACTCGCATCATCAAAGGCACCCTGATATCGGAGTTTTCCCTGCCGGTTAATCAAGAATTTTCTGGCAGCAGCCGTCCGGCCAACCACTCTGCCAGCGCCATAAAACGGGCGGGCACTGCCGCCAGGGCAAAGAAAATGACCAGCGCGGTAAAGAAGGCAACGCTGGCAAGAATGACAAT
>JBFENN010000255.1:0-4819 GCA_041551115.1 Anaerolineales bacterium | reverse complement strand
GCCCTAGAAGGTGCCCAGGAGTTAGGTGCAGAAACCGAGCATATCGATCTGGAAGATTACGATCTCAAATTTTCTGACCTGGGAGCACCTATCACACCTGATAATGTGCTGCGGTTGCGACAGAAATTGCAATCTGCACAAGGTATGATCTTGGGAACCCCTGAGTATCATGGCGGCTTGAGTGGAGTGCTCAAACACACCCTCGATCTGACGGGGTTTAAAGAGTTTGAAGGGAAGATGTTAGGTTTGGTCGGCGTTGCTGGTGGCAGGATGGGAGCGACAAACTCGCTGGACTCCTTACGCACGATCGGACGCTCACTGCACGCTTGGGTGGTCCCGGAACAGGTCGGACTAGCTGAAGCTTGGAGACTGTTGAACAGTGCAGGAGAACTGAAAGATCCGGAGGTTGCAGAGCGGTTGAAAGAAGTCGGCCGTCAAGTAGCACGGTTCACGTATCTCCACCAATCAGCAGAGGCGCTTGATTTTCTACGCAAATGGGAGATTGCCACAGATAATCCTGGTGGAGAAAACCGATGAACGCAAATAAATGTATGCGTTTATGATGAACTTCATCCCGGTAGCCGGACTAATTATTGGTACAGCGTTGATCTGCTTTACATTGTTATCGGCAGTGAGAGCGCTTGTGCTGCCGCGTTCGGCACCGGATTTAATCTTCAGTGAAGTTTTCAGGGGAATCCGCCGGATATTTGACTTGCTATTAAGCCACAGCGAAGACTATACGAAGCGTGATCAGGTAATGGCATACTTCGCGCCCATCAGCTTAATTATGCTGCTACCGGTCTGGATGACCCTGCTGACACTCGGTTACACAATGTTATTTGCGACGCTGGATAGTGTGTCCGTGTATCAAGCCTTTCGAATCAGCGTCTCCTCCCTACTTACACTCGGTTATGCTTATAGCGAAAGTTTTGTTTCTACAGCGCTTGAATTTAGCGCTGCAACCTTCGGCTTGATGCTCATAGCACTGCTGATCGCTTACTTACCGAGCATGTACAGTGCATTTTCACGACGTGAAGCCGCTGTTAAACTGCTGGAAGTTCGAGCAGGCAATCCACCTTCCGCGGAGGAGATGATTGCTCGCTATCACCGCATCCACGGACTAGAGCAGCTAGGGGATGAGTGGGCAGCCTGGGAAATTTGGTTCACAGAATTGGAAGAGTCGCATACTTCGTTATCAGCATTGGTATTCTTCCGTTCTCCACAACCAGGGCATTCCTGGGTCACGACCGCAACCACAATCCTAGATGCGGCAGCATTGACTTTAGCAGCGATAAACATGGCATTCGACGCACGGGCGGCATTATGTATTCGGGCCGGATATCTTGCCCTGCGTGGAATAGGGATTAGTTTTCGGATACCTTTCTCGCCTGATCCCCACTATCCAGATGACCCCATCTCTGTAACCTGGGAGGAGTTCAATTCCGCGCTGGATAAATTGGAGCGGATTGGTGTGCCATTAAAGAATGACCGGCAGCAAGCATACATTGATTTTGCCGGTTGGCGGGTGAATTATGACCACCTAATTCCTGAATTGGTTAAGCTCACCATGGCACCCGCAGCTCCTTGGACCGGTGAACGTCCCTACCGGTAAGCCAAAGGTATTTTCTAACCGATCAGTCAGCGACGATCAAACACCCAAGATACACAGCAAATATCACTTCGTAAAAAACCATAACAGAACAATCCGCAAAAGTGATCTCTAACAGGTACATACAAACAACTGCATTGGCTTTCAAGCAGGTAATTATTGTATGCAACTAAGTTTCGAGTTGCTTATGGCAATGGAGCTGTTGGCGTCAGGCTGGGGGTTGCTAGACCCAATGTAGGCGACGGGGTGAATGTCAGAGTTGCCTTGACCAAATGGGGAGTCTCAGTTGGTGTGTGCGTCACTGTGGGTGTGAATGTCGGCACCAACGTAGGTGTAGGTGTTTCAGTGGGTGTAGGTGTGGGAGTCGGCGTAGAGGTAGAAGTAGGTGTAGGTGTGGGAGTCGGCACCTGTAGATTCAAGTGGATCACTAGTACGGCATAAGTATCTTGATTGCTGTGGACAAATAAACGCAGTGTAACATCACCGGGTGGCAGTTCAGTTAAGTCCCATTTTGCTAACCGCCCAGTTTCTCTCACAGGTGTCTTCTTATTCTCAATCAACTCCCACTTATCAGGATCTGATCCGAGGCCATACTCCAATCTGTAGTGATCGAAATTCCGAGTTGCGTCTGCCTTACCAATAATCTCCAACGGGTTGCTGGTAATCTGGTCGCCATCACGAGGTGATTGGATCTCCAGAATCGGCCGGGGGTCTTCATCATTACAGGCACTGGTCGGTCTAAATGTGACGGGTTTGTCAAAACCCATGCTCTCCGCCCAAGCTCTCCCTTGAGAAGTATTCCGGATCCATTTCTTAGCCCAAGGGTCACTCACGTTAAGGACAAATTTTTCGTCCGTAAATTCCCTGCAGATATACGAAGCCAATAGTTCAGTCCAGGTGTCAACCTCCAATTTCTGCCAAAGATCTTCGGACTTCGGCAAAGGAGGCTGGTCAGCTGCGAATAATTCAGGAGATTGCTTGGGACACCATTCAGAAGGTTCAGTACCGGAAATCTCACAAATCACCTGCTCAAATATACCACCGGGTCGGCTGAACAGCTTCGGATTGCCGCTTGACACACGCGTGATCACTGTCTGCAAAAATTCTGCCCAAATCGGTGCTGCTCCAGTGAGACCAGTTGTGTCCTGCATAGGAGTGTAATCGGGGTTGCCTACCCACACACCGACCGCCAAATCTGGCGTGTACCCAACAGTCCAGTTATCACGGAAATCGTTGGTCGTACCGGTTTTCGCAGTGGCTGGAAACGGCAAATTGAGCACGGAATCAGGTCCAAAAGCTGGAGTTCGGGCTTCATTATCGCTCAGGATCGATGAAATCAAATAGGCGTGTTCGGGCCGTACCACCTGCTCACCTAAAGGCTGCTGATACTCGTACACAAGACTGCCCTCATGATCCAGGATGCGAGTAATTGCTACCGGTGGGACACGACGACCTAAATTGGCGTAGGTGGCATAAGCGCCTGTCAACTCAAGCAAGGTCACCTCACCACCTCCAAGGGTCAATGAGAGTCCATAATCAGGTCGGGTAAGGGTCGTGATCCCCATCCGGCGTGCAAATTCAAGGAAGCCGTCTACCCGTGGGGTCTCGGGATCATCGTAGATACGCACAAACTCGAGTGCCTTGACTGCTGGGACATTGTACGAATTTGCCAGGGCAGAACGAACCGTAACCGGTCCATGGAAATTACCGCTATAGTTGACTGGTTTATAGGGTGGGACAGGGTCATCTGGCATACCAGATGGGGTAAATTCAGAAGGGACGTCCCAAATTAGCGTTGCTGGGGTCCAACCCTTTTCAAAAGCAGCTGTATATGTGAGTGGTTTGATAGCCGATCCGGGTTGGCGCGGGCTGACCGCCATATTAACCTGGCCGGAAATTTCCTCATCATTGAAATCAGCAGATCCAACCATAGCCAGGATCTCACCGGTGTTGGGGCGGATAGCGACCAATGCACCGCTGCCAGCATTAAATTCCTTCAAATTTGCCACCTGTTCTTTAATTATTCTTTCAGCTACCTGCTGTAATTCTGCATCCAGGGTTGTGTATACAGTAAATCCTGAGCGATAGATGGTTTGCGGATCAAACTGCTCTTCCAATAAGATGCGAATGTAGTTAACCCAGTGCGGGTGGCGCATGGGGACATCTGGGGAAATAAACTGGTTGACGCGCATCTCATTGGCAGCAGAGGCGGCGCCAACCGGGTCGAGACAGACTCTTTGAGCTTGGTTGCTAACATAAATACAACCCTGCTCCTGGCTGGCTTCGAACATGAGGACAAGCACGTCCTCATGGCGGCTAAGGGTAGCCTCGCGGTTGGTGTAGACATCATAAATGGCCGGTCCTTGCGGCAGACCTGCCAGGAAAGTCGCTTGACCCAGAGTTAACCGATCTGCTGAGGTGCCGAAATAGGTCTCAGCGGCTGCCTCGATGCCATAAGCTAGATTGCCGTAGTTGCTCTCATTTAAGTACAGTTCCAGAATCTCGTCTTTTGAATAGACTCGCGTTATTTCAGCTGCTAGGACTGCTTCACGTATTTTGCGGTTGTAAGACTGCTCATAGCGTTCTTCTGGAGTAAACAGTAAGGTACGTGCAAGCTGCTGAGTTATAGTTGAGGCACCTGATACTGTCTCTCCGCTGGTGTAATTCTGGTAGAACGCCCTGGCAATTGCCCATAAGTCGAAACCAGGATGATTGTAGAATTCCTTATCTTCCGTTGCAATCGTGGCTGCGACCAGATAGGGTGAGATACGTTGAAGAGGGATGTAAGTCCTCCGTCCCGCAGTAGGATCCAAGATCTCGTACAGAACATCCCCGTTGCGATCCAATATGCGGGTTGTCTCGAATTGGGAGGCGCGCTCCCGCAGTTTAGTGACATCCGGCAATGTATTGGCGATCTGCATATATTGATAAAAGATGACCGAAGCCCCGCATAAAGAGGTGATGACAAGCAGGAACACCGCTGCAACCATCATCCTGAGCAGACAACCCAAGCTCCGGCGCCACTGCTCATCAGCAGGTTTTGTGGCAGGTACCATCGAGACTTTAGCTGGTGGGGAAACAGGAGGAGGTGGCACAGCTGGTGGTTGGCTGCTGCTCTTTACGGCTGTCTCAAGGCTCCGGTAACGCGCTCCGCGTGTAGCATGGGAAGTGTATGGAAAGGTAGCATCCAGATAATATCCCCGGTTCTGC
>JBFENN010000254.1:0-4839 GCA_041551115.1 Anaerolineales bacterium | reverse complement strand
GCCATTCATTGCTAACAAGATCATCGACGACTGGAAGCCCCGCTTGCTTTTTGCAGGGGTTGAGTGAAAAATAGGTATTTCAAGACCGATGATGGGCTTGACGCCATTGTCAGAACAGGCATCGTAAAACTCAATCGCTCCAGTCATCCAGCCGTGATCGGATAGTGCTATGGCTGGCATCCCTGCTGCTGCGGCTTGTTTAGCAATGGCGGTTGGGGAATCCAACCCTGTCAGAAACGAATAGTAGGAAAGGGTTTTCAGTTGAATGTACATAATTTACACTAATTATATCGCACATATGTTCTGGCAAATCGGATACATTAGCCGCTATCAGGACGTAATCGAGACAAAGCGACAGATGGTCACGGTTATAATCACAGTTGGAAATCAGAATTCTCCAAAGCTATATTTGGATCAGCGAAGTGTCAACTTTGTTATTAGGAAATTCATGATCCTGGAAAATATTTTAGCGCTGATGATGAGGGTTCTCGCAGTGATATTTGCTCTGGTTTTTGGTGGCTTCGGTTTGATCTCTATCCGCGAGGGTGAGCACCGGGCTGCAAGAGTGGCGTTCATAATCGCGTTGATCGGATGTCTATCTTTTCTGGTTGGTGCACAGCTAACGCCAACCGGCCTGCTGGTTGTCTCAGGCATCCTAATGATGATTTTTGCCGTTGGCATCCTGGTATTCCTGTTGCCAATTAGCCATGTGGATATGTCCAGGGACATCCCCACGGTTCGCGTTGATGAAAGAGAAATCATGTTTGCCCGGGCGAGATTGATTCACGGAACGCAGGAATATGAGGCTTATTACCATGATCATCCAGCACATAAACACGTCGATGATCGCATTCGTGCTAAACCAGGGTTGCTCTCAACGGGAGCTCGGTATTATGATCGTACTCTTTTCGCCGCTCCGTACGCAAGCTTTGACTTTACAGGAGCTCTGCGGGATGCGGTCAATGGAGAAGTCGCTGGTGAGCCGATTTGCATCGATTCGGAAAAAAGTACAGTCTACATAAAGAACCTAGGAAAATACTTCGGCGCCCTCGATGTGGGAATGACAGAACTTCATCCGTACCATGTCTATTCGCATATTGGTCGTGGGAGTGGCACTTACGGTGCTCCTATCCCTGTCGAACATGCATATGCCATCGCTTTCAGTGTTGAAATGGATTTTGCTATGGTTGGTGCAAATCCAACCGCACCAGGGGTGATGGAATCGGCCCGCCAATATGTTGAGGCCGCGAAGATAGGCATCCAGTTGGCGTCTGCCATCCGGCATTTGGGTTTTGCAGCACGTGCCCACATTGATGGAAACTACCGGGTGATCGCTCCGTTGGTGGCGCGCGACGCGGGTTTAGGCGAAATCGGGCGAATGGGATTATTAATGACTCCCCGGAAAGGACCCCGTGTTCGTTTAGGGGTTGTTACTACCAACATACCCTTAATCGCAGATTTGCCAGCCCGCGATAAGGCGATCATTGATTTCTGTACAGTTTGTGAGAAATGCGCATTGGCTTGCCCGTCGAAATCTATTCCATTTGGAGGGCGGCAGGAGATCGACGGTGCTCTCCGCTGGAGGATCGACGCCGAATCTTGTTTCCATTACTGGAATGTAATCGGAACAGATTGCGGGCGCTGCATGACGGTTTGCCCATACTCCCATCCGGATAGTTTCAGCCATAATATGGTTCGCTGGGGAGCTCGGAAGTCCGGTGGATTTCGCCGCTTAGTCGTGGCTGCGGATGATCTGTTCTATGGGAAAATACCTGCTCCACGCCCAGCGCCTGATTGGATTAGAACTGTGGAGAGTGATGGGTAATCCAGGATAAGGAAAAGGCTGCTCGTTATGTCGTTTAGAAAATACCTTCAGATGCTCAAGGATTCAAAAGAATTAACAGAGATTCGAGTACCGGTCTCCACTCAGTTTGAAATCGCGGGTGTGCTCAAGCAGATGGAACCACAACCAGTGTTGTTTGAGGCAGTCGATGATTCACCATTTCGGGTGGTGGGGAACCTGCTGTGCAGTAAGCAGGCATTTGCCGCATATTTTAAGATCACAGCATCAGACATCATTCCGATGCTGTCGCAAGCTATAGAAAATCAATCACCACCCGAGGTCGTTCCGACTGGTCTTTGCCAAGAAATTGTCGTTTACGAACCGGACCTTGATCAACTTCCGATCCTGCGGCACTGCCATGGAGATGGGGGAAATTACATCAGTTCAGGTGTCTTAATCGCACGCCATCCGGTTTACGGTCAAAATATGGATTTTCACCGTGGTTTGCAGATATCGAAGGATGAGATCGCTTTACGAGTGGTAGCTGGGCGACATTTTGATAAATACCTTAAGGATTTGGGTGAAGTAGATGTTGCGATATGCATCGGTAACACACCCAATATTTTGGTTGCCGGAGCGACATCTGTTGGATTGGGCGTCGATGAATTAGAAATTGCCAACGCCCTTAAACCGGTCCGTGTAGTGCGCGCAAAAACCGTAGATCTATATGTGCCGGCTGATGCGGAATTTGTGCTTGAAGGGACTGTTTACCGAGATCGGAAGCATAATGAAGGTCCATTTGTTGATCTAACTGGCACTTATGATGTCATTCGCAAAGAACCAATTATGAAGGTTAAAGCCATCACGCATCGGGCAGAACCGGTTTGGCAGGCGCTGCTGCCGGGTGGTCTAGAACACAAACTTTTGATGGGAATGCCGCGGGAACCGACAATCTATAAGCATGTTAATGAAGTTGTTGAATGTCTTGACGTGCATGTAAATCCTGGCGGCAGCTCTTGGTTGCATACGATTGTCCAAATAAGAAAAAACCACCCCGAGGATGGCAAGCGGGCTATCGCTGCCGCATTCAAAGGTCATAGCTCCTGCAAACACGTATTCGTTGTGGATGATGATATCGATATCTACAATCCAATCGATGTCGAGTGGGCGATGGCAACTCGCTTCCAGGGTGATCGGGATATGACTGTGTACGATAAAGAGCGCGGCTCAAGTCTTGACCCAAGCGCGGACTATAGAACCCATCTGACAACGAAGATTGGATTCGACCTGACTAAACCGCTCGGAGCTGAGGCTGATCATTACACCAAAATTGAATTCCCAACCGTAGATTTAGAAGATTAATTGAACCCCTGATATTCTAAACCAACCACGCGCAAAGCAACGATCTTATGGATTTGACACCTCAACAACACAGCATGCTGATGGGGGATTATGGGAGAGCAACGCTCAAAGCGATGCAGATCCTGGTGAAATTAGGCGAAATATACGGCGCACAACGATTGGTACCGGTTACGTCTGTTCAAGTTGCAGGTGTCAGTTATGACAATCTTGGTGAAGCAGGATTGCATTTTCTCTCAGCAATGGCTGATGGTGGTGGGCAAGCGCGGGTATTTACAACGCTGAATCCGGCTGGAATGGATATTGAAAATTGGCAGGTATTGGGGATTGATGCAGACTTTGCCAAAAATCAAGAGCGCGTGCTAGATGCTTTCGCGAAAATGGGTATTGTGACCACCTGTTCGTGCACACCATACTTGGTTGGGAATGTCCCGCACTACGGTGAGAATGTAGCCTGGGCCGAGAGCAGCGCCGTGTGTTATGCTAACTCGGTGCTCGGCGCGCGCACAAATCGCGAAGGGGGCCCAAGTGCCCTCGCGAGTGCTTTGACTGGATATACGGCTGAGTACGGCTTGCATATTAACGATGGGCGGCGGCCTGAAATTACAGTTGAAGTCCATGCTGAACTCGTGGACACAATGGATTATGGGGCTTTCGGGAAGGTCTTGGGAGAGAAGCTGGTGATTGCTGGGGGCAAATTAACCCCCTATATTCGGGGGATCTCACAAGTTCCATTGGAACAGTTGAAATCGTTTTGTGCTAGCTTGGCGACCTATGGTGGGATTGGACTTTTTCACATGGAGGGCATCACTCCGGAGGCTGCTGTTTATTTGCCACCCGAGAAAAAAATCTCTATTGGAAATCGGGAGATTGTCTTGGCAAAGCAATCTATGCAAAGCGGGGATGAGTCTGGAGTGGATTTTATTAGCCTAGGCTGCCCACACCTAAGCCTGCCTGAGATTGCACGAATCGCTGAGTTGCTTGAAGGCCAGCAGGTGGATAAGGAATTCTGGATTACCACGGCGCGGCCTACCAAGCAAATCGCTGACCGTATGGGCTACACGGCTGTTATCGAGGCCAGCGGGGCGAAATTTGCCGCAGACACATGCTGTGTAGTCGCACCGCTCAGAGGACGTTTCAAGGTGATGGCGACCGACAGCGCAAAAGCTTGTTACTATGCCCAAACAAAGAATCGTTTCAGGACAGTTTATCGATCTTTTGATGATATTGTTTTGCTCGCGATTGCTGGCAATCATGAAGCGCAGGAGGGCAAGCATGACGCGGTATGAAGGCCGCATAATATATCCCGGGCAGGCCGCCGGGAGGGCATTAGTTACAACCCAGCCTATTTCATTTTTTGGGGGCGTTGAGCCTGAGTCTGGTTTGATTGTCGAAGCAGGCCATGAACTGCAGGGCAGATCGCTGGCTGGAAAAATTTTGGTATTCCCTACCGGTAAAGGCTCAACAGTCGGTTCTTACACCCTATACCGGCTAAGCCATAATGGATGTGCCCCGGCAGCAATAATCAATGTAGAGTGTGAGACAATCACTGCGGTCGGGTGCATCATTTCCGAAATTCCCTGTATCGATAGAATTCCAATAAAGCACCTTCACACCGGTATGTGGCTGAGTGTCGATGCAGATCAGGGATGGGTAACCGTACTAGATCAAATTGAAGGGTGATCGACGAGATATTC
>JBFENN010000253.1:0-4850 GCA_041551115.1 Anaerolineales bacterium | reverse complement strand
GGTTTCATGACAATGGTGTTGCCAGCAACAAGTGCAGCCCCCGAGGGCCCACCCGTTAATGCTCCGGGGAAGTTGAAAGGACTGATGACCAGCCAAACTCCGTACGGGCGGAGCACCGATTTATTGGTCGCAGAGTAACCGACGAGCGGGTCACTGCCCATCGCAACCTGAAAACCTTCATTCTTTTCCATCTGGAAGCAAGCGTAGCGGATGAGGTCTGCAGTTTCGGCAACATCGCCCAATGCCTCCATGCGGTTTTTCCCCACTTCCATTGACAGAACAGCACTTATGGCGAAGATACGTTCGTCAATCAAGTCGGCGGTTTTGCGTAAATAGGCAATTCGCTCCTGCCAAGGCAGTCGACTCCAAGTAGGAAATGCCTGCCTGGCTGCAGCCAGAGCAGCATGGGCATCCTGAGCAGTACCTTTTTGAAATACTCCCAAAACAATGTCGGTGTCTGAGGGTGCCCGGTCGTTGAACTTCTGTTCAGCGAAGCGCTCTTGGCCGTTAATGAGCATGCCATACTCAACCCCCAAATTGGATTTGACATCAGCTAGAGCTTCATCAAAGCGAGTATGCAGCTCAGGAGGGGGATTAAACATGGTTGCATAGGTAAGTTTAAATTTATCTGCCATTCGAAATCTCCTGGTGATCTGAACTATTTGGTGGTGAGATAAGTGGTCACAATCCCATCTGTATTGTGTTGGGTAAAATCTTATATAGTATATCCGAGGCACACATGCAAGTCAAAACCCTATCCACCTACTGGAGATGGATTTGAGGGGATTTTATTGCACCAATATCCATTTTGCGCTAAACTGATAGAGTAGTTAAGCAAATATCTGCAAGAGCGCAGCATGCGCCATTCTGTTGTGCTGTGCTAGGACTCAGATTGCGAAACGATATTTCGAAATTGAGAGTACCAATTAATTAGAATACTTCTTTTTTAGTGAGCAATTCCGCAGGAGACATTTATGAAACTGGCTGGACTACACCTGCTACAAACATACCAGTGCACATTTGAGTGCGATCACTGCTTCGTCTGGGGCAGCCCCTGGCAGACAGGCACCATGAACCTCCACCAGATTGAAACAATTCTGGGACAGGCACAAGCATTTCCGGGGATAGAATGGATCTATTTCGAAGGAGGCGAACCGTTTCTATACTATGCCACTATGCTACATAGTGTTCAACTAGCTGCCAAACTGGGATTCAATGTTGGCTTGGTTACGAATAGCTATTGGGCCATCAGCGAGCAGGATGCACTTGCCTGGTTGAGCCCATTCAAAGGATTACTGCAGGAAATCTCCATCAGCAGCGACCTGTACCATTATGACGAAAAAATCAGTCAGCAGGCAATGAATGCGCGCCAAGCGGCCGAAAAGCTAGGCATCCCGGTGGGTTTTATCAGCATCGCAGAAGTTCGTGATCAAGATGTCAGTCAATCATCAGGTCAGCTGCCGCAGGGGGAATCGGGGGTTGTCTACCGTGGGCGTGCTGCGGTACAGTTGACACCAGATACTCTCGAGAAGAGCAGCTGGGAAAATTTCGTGGAGTGCCCGTTGGAGGATTTTGAGAACCCAGGCAGGGTTCACATCGATGCTTTCGGGAATATCCACGCCTGTCAGGGGATCGCAATTGGCAACTTATTTGAAGTGCCGTTGAAAGATCTATGGCCGCGTTACGAGCCCATGAAAAACCCGATCATACGTCCACTCATGAACGGTGGACCCGCTGAATTGGTGAGGGAATACGATGTTCTACATGAAGATCGGTATGCTGACGCATGCCATCTTTGCTACGAAACCCGAAGAAATCTTAGGACCCAATTTCCAGAAATACTGAAACCTGACCAGATGTACGGAGTCCCCAAATAAACCCGCAACAGGATGGATAATGCAAATGCTATTTACAAACATCACTTACATCGGAATCGACCCAACCACAGGTACGACACCTTTCACATATTCGGCCGTTGACAGCGATCTGCGCTTGCTGGTTCTCGGGCAAGCTGATATGGATGAGGTGCTGGCATTTGTTGCAGGTCAGAAAGCTGCATTTGTCGCTGTGTGTGCTCCAAGGCGTCCGAATCTAGGTAAAATGCGCGACCCTAAAGTTCGCGACGCACTATCACCGCAACCTAATCCAGGGCGCTGGACAAACTTCCGTATAGCGGAGTACCTGCTTCGGCAGGCAAATATCAATATCCACCAGACTTGCGCTGACAAATCAGAATGCCCGAATTGGATGCAGATGGGATTCAAGTTATATTCTCGGTTGGAAAAAATTGGCTATAAAGATTATAAATCCAGCAGCTCCGAGCACCAGATGACCGAGGTATACCCTCATGCCAGTTTTACCTGTCTGTTGGGTATCATTCCGTTTGCTAAACACAGTCTAGAAGGTCGTTTGCAGAGGCAGCTCATCTTACATGAACATGGAATCAACTTGCCAGATCCGATGCGCTTCTTTGAAGAAATCACAAGACACCGCCTGCTGTGCGGGATTCTGCCAGATGAGGAACTTTCCAATCCATCAGAGTTAGATGCTCTATCTGCTTCTCTCACTGCTTGGATGGCAGTAAACAAGCCTGGGAAGTCCTGCCTTGTCGGTGATTCAAAAGAGGGCCAAATACTATTACCAACCCCAATTCTTCAAGGTAAATACAACAAGCAATGTCACGTGTCAAACTAATCGTCAACCCCAACGCCGACCTGGGGAGAGCATTGCGTACTGTCGCTGATATTCGACGATTGGTGGAAGATTTTGCTGATGTCGATTGGATTGGGACAGTGTATCCAGCACATGCAACCAAGCTCGCCAGGCAAGCTGCTGAGAATGGCTATGAATTAATCATCGCGGTAGGAGGTGATGGGACATCACTTGAGGTTATTAATGGACTGATGCAGATACCAGCGGAAAAAAGACCGCATCTTGGAGTCATACCACTGGGATCTGGGAATGATTTTTCGTACGGTATTGGGATGGACTCAGATCCGACTGTAGCACTCCGCCAGATCTTTCAGGGCCAACCTCACCCCATCGACATCGGTAAGATCACGGACAACCGCGGGTTCGAACGATATTGGGGAAATGTTGTGGGCATCGGGTTTGATGCCAAGGCAACGATTAATTCACGCCGCTTTACCTATCTGCGAGGTTACCTGATCTACTTAATGGCAGTTTTGCAAACGATCATCCTGGACCATGATGCACCCAGACTGCAGGTGAAAACAGATCTCGAAGAATGGGAAGATGAAACGATCATGCTCGTCATCTGCAACGGTAAGCGTGAAGGCGGCGGATTCCTGGTAGCCCCAGAAGCAAAGACTGATGACGAAATATACGATTATGCTACTATTGGTAAGGTATCACGGTTGCGAATGCTGCGATTGCTACCAGAAGTGATGCGCGGTACACACGGGCGCTTCCCAGATGTACGGATGGGAACACTCTCGAATCTCCAAATCGAGTCAGACCGTCCATTAACGATTCACACCGACGGGGAAATATTTTCGAGTTTCGCTGATAGCGTCACCAAAATAGCTGTCGTTTTAGAACCGGGTGCCATACAGATCATCTCTTGATTAGCACCTGCTACCCGCCAAAAAATGTCGAGTTGAACACCTCAAACATGCCAACACTAATCCAAAGCCTCCAGGGGCGCGATCGGGGATTCGTAAACCTGATCGCCGAGAAATGGGGGATTGAAATTAAAAACCAAAAAAATGTAATCCAGCAGCTCAACGCCGCCATGTTGAATCGTGATCTAGTCGTGGAAGTTTACGAGGCACTGCCTGAGGAAGGTCAAGCTGCCATCCAGGCACTACTCACAAACGGCGGCAAACTGCGCTGGCAGCCCTTTGCTAGGGATTACGGCAGTATCCGGGAAATGGGACCAGGACAGCGTGACCGGCTTCAGCCACACCGGAAACCTGAGTCCATTTCAGAGCTGCTTTGGTACCGCGGGTTTGTAGGGATGGGCGTTTTTGACACACCCGATGGGCCTCAAGAACACATCTACATACCATCCGAGCTGATAAGCTTACTCCCCGGCGAGGAACCGGTAGCAAAACAGAACCTTGGGCGCCCAGCAACCGCACTTGAACACCGCAATGTTTCCCGCGCAAACGATCGAATTATTGACCACGCAACAACAATGCTTGCAGCCCATCGGATGGGAATTGACGCCGATAGCCTAAAAGTAATTGAACAAGAATGGCAAACAAGCTACCCTATAGGTCAATATCCCATAACCATCGCGGTCATGAACACACTTTTGACCTGCGCGAGCATGATCGATGAAACCTTATTCCCGATACCAGAGGCCGCCAAAGACTTTTTGGAAGATACCCGGGGCGATGCGCTGGCTAGGTTGTTCCAAGCCTGGCTGAACAGCGAAGTTTTCAATGACTTAAGAATGATCCCAGGTCTGGTATTCGAAGGAGAATGGCAGAATAAGCCAAGCTCCAGCAGAATGATGGTGCTTGAGCGGATCTTAGCACTGCCACAAAACACGTGGTGGCACTTGCCAACATTCATCCAGGGCATTAAAGAACAAAAACCAGACTTTCAACGCCCAGCTGGAGATTATGATTCCTGGTATATCCGGGATGAAGAAACTGGGAAATTCTTGCGGGGATATGAAAATTGGGATACAGTTGAAGGTCAACTAATCCAATATCTCATCCTCGGTCCAATGCATTGGTTGGGATTAATCGATCTGGGCTCATCAAGTCTTGATGGAAATGCGATTGCATTCCGGCTAAGTGTTTGGAGCACGAGTTTGCTGAATAACGAACCCTTCGTGACCCAAAAAGGAAAAGAAGGAAAAGCAGTTATAACATCAG
>JBFENN010000252.1:0-4860 GCA_041551115.1 Anaerolineales bacterium | reverse complement strand
TTGTCACGATTCTCGGTGTTCTGCATAAATGAAGTCAGCAGGTGGCTTTGGAACCCTTCGTCATCATATACATTGATCAAATCATCCGGGTTAAGTTCACGATTTCCGCTCTGGTCCAGGTGTCTCAGCAGGATAAGGCAGTAGTATTGGATCAGGTTAGGCTGCCCGGAGGTCTCGTTATAGATTCGCTGGACGATCTCTTCTTTGTTGCGCAGACGTACACGCAGGTTTTCCAGTGGGGTAACGATCAGTTCGTGGGCTTGCTGGCGGGTGAACTCGCTCAACCGGACTTCCTGGGCGAAATTATAGAAAGGTGAATCCAGCAGGTACTGCTCGCGCATCGCTTCCCGGAAACCGGCGATCACATACTGGCAGGCGCCTTTGTTGGCGGAAGCACGCAGCATCCGGAACAGTTCCCAATTACCCCGCTGCATGATGACGAGATTGTCGACTTCATCAAGCAGGAAAATGATTTTGGTCTTATAGGCGCGGCTCATCCGCTCCAGGAAATCGGGGAAGAAGAAGACATATTTCTGCATGTGCAGGCGGGAAAGCTCGCGTGGGTTAAGTTTGCGGACCACCTCCCGGATGTAATCTTCCTCGCTCAGCAGATCGCTGCACTCCAGATAGACTACGTGCGCCATGTCGGAACCTTCTTTGAGGATCCGCTCGGTTTCCCTCAGCAAGGAAGTTTTTCCTATTCGCCGGATCCCCAGAATGGCATAATTTGTATCAGGGTTCGAAATGATGCGGGTGACCTCGTGTTCGCGGCCGAAGAAGCGGCTGCCAGTAACTGGGGCGCGCGTCTCATAGGGGGAGAGGTTCGAGATCGATAACCGTGCCGCGATCACGTCCAGTAATTCTCCTGAAGGACGGCGTGATTTTCCTATCTGGTTTTGCTCCTCGTTCCCAATCAGAACGAGATTTTGGGTCACCCCGGAGCGGTAGCGGTAGAGCAGTTGGCTGTCACCATCTACCATGACCAGGACGATCTTGCGGCTCAACCCGCGCTCGCGCATGACGTCGCTCAAAGATTGCATGACATGCTGAGGTGAGTTGCTGCTCAGGTCGGAGGCTTTTACCCAGATGACTGGTGTGCGGCTTGACAGGCGCAGCTTCCAGGAGGAGAGATCGATTGTGTAAATCTCGTAGCCCAGCGCTGCTTTGCTGGAACGAACGACATAGCCGAGATCCTCGGAAAGCAACCGTAGTAGTTTTGGCCAGTCTTTAGTGCCCACGCTGGTATTTTATCAGATGCTGTACGCTTGGAATGATCACTGCCGGCTGATATAGCGAGCGACGACCCAGCCTTGCCTACCGTTCTCTAGCTGGATTGCTTGCCAGGTGAAACCATCGTTTTCGGTGATCTCACCAACCAGTGAAACCAGTGTACCTTCCGCGACGACAGTCACTATCGTGCCGGTCATGCTCGGACCATCTCGAAGGTTGACACCCATTCCATCGGTATCGATAATTCTGCCTAGAGGCAGCGCCGCTGTGGTTGTGGGTACGGGAGTGTTGATTGAAGGTGAGGTCGGCGTAGAGGGAGATTCTCCTTCGGGCAGTATAGGTCCGTCCTGTTCACCGGGTGGGAGAGTTTCCTGGCTGGGCTGAATGGTCACCAGTCCACGTCCGGTCAGCCGAGGGTACAGCAGAACACCAGTGGAGAGGCTCAAACCAAATGCGAAAATAGCGAGCGATATTAAAGCTTTCTTTGCTTGCGGTTCGTGCAGTGACTGCGGAGCGTGGATATTGTACAACCCATTGTAGTAGACCCAGAACCGCCAGCTGATCAGCAACCCGATCAGGCAGGTGAGGGCAATCCAAAATGCGGCAAACTGGATGGTTGTCATGCAGTTCTATTCTACTGGGAAATGATCATATCAAACTTGCAGGATCGCGAATGCAGATCGTACTTGGTTTTTGCTGGCGATGGAAAAAGGCGGGTGTTGAGAGTAAACTGATGATTTGCGATATCCTAAACGTTATCCGGGTGGCGATCCATCAGAAGTTGAACTTCTCTCCATTGTCCTTTAACCATTTCCGGTGAATACGGTAGTCTGGCATCGCCGTTGCTACTCGGTGCCAATATTTTTTGGAGTGGTTAGGTTCTTTTAGGTGGCAAAGCTCATGGACGACGACGTAATCAATCACTTCAAGTGGTGCCATCACCAGCCGCCAGCTGAAATTCAGGTTGCCCGTTGAACTACATGATCCCCAGCGCGTTTGCGCCGATGTGATCCGAATGCGGCGGTAATGTAGATTCAACCGCCGTGCGTGTAAAGCCGCACGTTCGGTAATGACTACACGGCACTGCTCCCGGTACCATTCCTTGAATACTTGCCGGGCTCCTATGCGGGCACTCTCTGCCAGGCTGAAACTACCATTGAAGAGCAGCGGTGGCCTCACGCGCTTGGAAAATTGCAGTGGATACCTCTGCCCAAGGTAGTGGAAGAATTCGCCGTTTACAAATTTCTTTTGCCGCACGGCTGGGGGTGAAATCCGCATCTCGTGCTGCTTTTGCTGGATCCAGGCAGATTTCTCGCGCACGATGCGGTGGATATTTTCATAGCTAGTATGAGCGGGCGCCCGTACGATCAGCTGGCCATTACGGTCAATGATTAAGGCAATCGTCTTGCGCCGCGGCGATCGGATGAGCTGGTCAATCTGCATAACGTGGATATTATACTTGACCCCAAAGGTGCGAACCATGTGGTTAGGTACGCCACCCTATGCAGCATGCCCCGAATATTTGGTTTGCCACACTTTGGGACAAGGGGTTCTAGCCGCAATCTCCTGGACACCGCACAAAATATGCTTGTATTGATGCGCAAAGGATGCTATAGTAATAAGTAGAAAACAATTCCCCAGCACCACGACCACGTCCCACCGATCATTGCCATACCGCTACGTTCATCACGACTCCCATAGAAACGCGTTCACTGATCATAGCTAAGCCCACTGGTATGCCGCATTCGAATATCAAGATTGGTGCTGTCGCTAATTAAGAGGACGATCAGATTGGAGGAAATCATGAAACTGTCAACATTTCTCACGATCAAAGCAGTCATTTGTTTCATCTTCGGCTTGCCGTCTCTGCTCATGCCAGAGATATTGGGCACGATTTTCGGCATGCCGCTTACCCAGGGCGCGGTGCTGATGACGCGCTACTTCGGATTGGGCTTCATCGCCATTGGTATGATTCTATGGTATACACGCGGGGCACCGCGCGACAACCTGGTTAACGGCATCCTGCTGACCTTGGCAGTTGTTGATTTCTTAGGCTTCATTGTCGCAATGATGGCCATGCTACAAGGTGTGATGAACGTCTACGGCTGGGTGACGGTTGCGGTCTGGCTGCTGCTGTCGCTGGGGTTAGGCTACTACCGCTACATCGACACCGAATCCGTGTAGGTTGGTACCTGGCTGATTTGTTTCATCGAAAACTTGCTTGTTGACATACCTCCGTTCATCTACTAGGTGATGTTTTGCGGTATCACCTGGAGATATTCCATTTGCTCATTGTCATGCTGAGCGAGCGCGAAGCCTCTCGTTTCACACACGCCCCCATGATGTCCAATACCGGAAAGATTTGCATCACACAAATTACTCTAATCTAAAGAGCTGCCCATTAGTGAAGGGCAGCTCTTACGGGTGGTTTGAAGCTATTAATCTGGCGCTACCAGCCGCCGAGTCCGTTACGGTCCGGGCTGCTGTACTGCAGACCGTGCAAGTCAGCACATTTATCGTTTTCGACCTCTTGAATGATTGCAAACTCTCCCCATATGACGGGTCCGATCTCGTTATCGTCAGAAGCATACCAATAGCCATCAGCTGCATATGCATCCGCTGGTGCAGCGACGATCTTAACGAAGTAGTTCCAGCGGCAGGTTTTTCCATCCTTCTCGTACGTACCGGATTGGTGGTTCGTTAACCAAGCCCCTGAACCGATATAATTACTGTCACCGTAATGTCGGTCGAGCAGCCCATCACCGATGCAGTCCTTGTTGGATAGCCAGGCATCGTTCCACTTCATCTTTAACTTAACATCTTTGTATTCTAGACACCAGGCCGCATCCCGGTCGGCGTCACAGTAGCCGCCTTTGAAGAAGCGACCCTGGTAGTTGTAGCCCCATTCGTCGAAACCGACCTCGATCAGCGAGCCGTCTGAAGCATACAGCTCTCCGGACTTAATGGTTGTGCAGGTATTCTTTTTGGGAAGGTTTTTTCCTGCACCTTGGGTTTGGGTAACGGTTTGGCTGGCAAGCGCCAGGCTGAATGTGAGCAGTAATGCCAGTATGACGAGTATTCCGATTATGGTGATCTTTTTCATCTGCACGCTCCTTGATCTATACGATAGATTATCCCACCCGGGTACACTTTAGTATCGGTTCTCCGATCGTAAAGTTGCCTTTGAGAACTGCAAGGTGCCCATGCGACGGATAGAGAGCGAGATTCCCCCGCCAAATCACGTCAGTTAACATCAAAACCGAGTTTCAGCTCGAAACTCGGTTTATCAATTCTATATAGCGGTTACTTCATAGCGTCTGGTAGGACGGGTATCTTAATCACTAACCCTGGCCGGACCTTGTTAGGATCCTCCCCGATTTCTGCTTTGTTGGCTGCATAGATCAGCTGCCAGTAGGGCGGCGTGGCATGACCATAATATTTCAGCGCCAGGTGGCTGAGTGTCTCGTCCGCAGTCAGCGTGTGCTGGGCGATGTATTTCTGTGGGGGTGCCTCTTTGGGCATATCATCTCGGCTCTGGAAATCGGCCATTTGATCCTCCTTGGTAAAATCCTTGGTTGTGCCCTAATTGTACACCTACCGGGTTCAAGTCTGGGAAAGATCCCGATCGGA
>JBFENN010000251.1:0-4891 GCA_041551115.1 Anaerolineales bacterium | reverse complement strand
CAGACCGATGACATTTAAACCGAGGGTTGCCTCAAGGCGGCTTTCCGCCAAAGTTTTCCCGGTTATGATCGATCCGAAAGGAATCCTCGTTATGAATAGCCGCTCTTGGAGACCGAAAACTTGGCGGAACTCTCTTTCACTCTCACCGAACTCCTTGCCCATATCCCGGGTAGGCAGGAGTCGCCTGCCAAGCACAACCATGTAGACAATGCCACTGATCAGGATTACCGAACCAACCGGCAAGAAATCGAAAAAGTTAAAAGTCTCTAAATTGTAAGCTCGCAGTGCATCACTTGCCAGGATATTGGGTGGTGTACCGATTAGGGTGGTCATTCCCCCCAATAAAGTGCCAAATGCCAGCGGCATCAGTAGTTTTGAGGGGTTCAGATCCAATTTGCGAGCGATGTTGATCACCACTGGCAGGAAAAGTGCCGCTACACCAATATTATTCATGAACGCAGACATAATACCGGCGGTTAGCATGATTACGATTAATAGCCGCACTTCACTCTCGCCAGCCAGGCGGATGACATATCTTCCGACGATATTCGCCACTCCAGTGCGGGATAACCCACTGCTGAGAATAAACACCGCCCAGACTGTGACCACGGCAGGGTTGGAGAAACCAGATAGCGCTTCTGTAGGTGTGACGAGATTGGTTAATGCTAGCACGCCTAGTACCAACATCGCAATGAGATCAACCCTGAGCTTCTCACTGATGAACAGGACAACTGTGATGCCGATGATACCTAAAGTAAGGGCGATTTCTAGGCTCATGACTTTAGTGTGCTATTCCAAGCGGTGGGTATTTCATTGCTCGATAGTTTCATCTATGGTATCTCGCCCGGGGATTTAATTAGCGCTGCTCGCGGGGGATGGAGAGCTTAGCATCGATGAATTGTTTGTGAGTTAGTTTCAGGACATAGGCGATAGTACGGATTTCTTCAGTTTCGTCATACGATACTTGCCCATCTTGGGCAGCAATCGTGAATAGCGCCTCGGTGAATTTTATCCGTTCCATCTCGGTCGTACATTCAAAAAACCGTCGGGACAGCCGATAGTAATCCACCGCATCAGCAATATCTGTTGTGGCGATATCTACGATCAAGTCTGCCGCTTGCTGGTTTATCTGCCATTTTTCCTGCAGGGTTTTCGTCATCCAGTCTTTCTCAGCTTGTGTGATATCGTGGTCCACGTGGGCAACACGCGCTAGCAGACCACCTGTTAAACAGAGTTTACGGATATCAGCTTCAGGAAGATCCAAATCGAGCTCGCCATTCTCCATCTGCCTGCGTACATGATAATAGATCCGATTTTCAATGAAGTCATCTAGATAGCGTTCTCGGTCAGGTTGTTCAGCCACGGTTTCGGAACGCCGCTGTACTGGACCGCGTATCAAATTGCCCATACTGCCGAACAAACCTGTCCCGACGTGGTCCAACTCGGCTTTGATCTGCTCGTAAACAAGCTCCTCTTCTTCATCAACAGTACCATCAGCGGAGATTAATGCTCGCAAACTGGCGAGCGCCAATTGTTTATCCTGCTCGGTCTTGAGATTGGCTTTGAGATCTTCGATTAAACGCTGTCGTTCACTTTCACCGACTGGTGAGTCGATATAGATATCCAGGCTTGCCCAATCCCTGGCCGTCATATCCGTTAGTCTGAAGAGCAAGTCCTTCAAGCTATTGATCTCTTCATAATCTACACTGCCATCCGCCCATGCAGCGGCAATAATCACTTTTGCTAGTGTCATAAGCAGGGTTGAATCAGCCATGCGAAACCTCCAATATTGTGATTAACATAATCTGGGATTATGTTCTAAAAGTATACCTTACTTGATCAGTTGGCAGCTTTTTGTCGTCGTTTTTATAGTCTCCAAGATTGATTTTTTATACTCTAGTACCATTCGCCACTTAATTCGTACTAGCAGGAACCAATCCAATCATTCAGATAGCAGCAATATGATCACCCTTGCCATTGTCGCCTACTTAGGGCAGAATTGCCGTAGTAATTGCATTCAGGAGGGTGCATGGAGTTGTCCATTATCATCCCATCGTTCAATGAGGCGGGTAGTATCAAGACGGTGCTGGAAGAGATCCCCTGCATACCTCAAAGTGAAGTAATCGTGGTTGATGGCGGCTCTGTTGATGGCACCATGGAAATTGCTCGAGGGCATGGTGCCAAGGTGTTGATCGAACCGAAGCGCGGTTATGGACAGGCCTGTGCTGCGGGAGTAGAAGCCGCTCTTGGTGAAGTGTGCGTTTTCCTCGACGCCGACGGTGCGGATGATCCCGGCTACATACCACAATTTTTCCAGTCGCTTAGCTCCGGTATGGCCGATCTGGTTCTAGGCTCACGAATTGCTGGGGGGATAACTTCTGATGTAATGCCTTGGCACCAAAAAACCGGCAACCAGCTTGCTGCCATGCTGATTAACTTCTTGTATGGATGCAACCTGACAGACCTGAGCCCAATGCGTGCCGTCAAAAAAGCAAAGTTGGCTACATTGGGGATGCGGGAGATGACTTATGGTTGGCCGACAGAAATGATTGTCAAGGCTGCCAAAGCAAACTGGGTAATTATTGAGTTGCCCGTTGTCTACCGGGCACGTTATGCCGGACAATCTAAAATTAGTGGGACATTACATGGTTCTTTCCTGGCAGCATTCCATATAATAGCGACGATTTTCCGCAGCTAACGATTTACTATATCGATGTTGCCGAAGTAGACGATCACAGTGCTTGGGAGTCACATGGTGCGATACCAAGAAAACGATATGTTATGAAATCAGTGATAGTAATTATGGCCAAACAGCCTATCGAGGGCGGAACGAAAACCCGTCTTGTGCCGCCGTTTACTTTCACAGAAGCAGCAAATCTCTCTCGGGCACTTTTCATGGATACCTTCGATCTGGTAGCCTCCATCACAGCCGTCGATATAGCGGTTGGGGTGACTCCTCCTGCTGCCATATCTTACTTCCAGCAGATCACCCCACAGCAGACCAACTTGCTGCCGGTGGAAGGTGAAGATATTGGCGCCTGTTTACATGCTGTGACTGCTGAGCTTTTCACATACGGGTATCAAAAAGTGCTGGCAATGAATTCTGATGGCCCTTCATTGCCAGCCGAATATCTCAGTCGAGCGATTGGGCTTTTGGATAACCATGATGTGATATTTGGTCCGAATGATGATGGTGGTTACTATTTGGTTGGATTGCTGCAGCCACAACCAAGGCTTTTCCAAGAGATCTCATGGAGTACTCAACAGGTATTAAAGCAATCGCTAACCAGATCTGCTGAACTGGGTTTAGGGGCTGGAATTTTACCAAGTTGGCATGATGTCGATACCGCCGAAGATTTCAAGCACCTGATGGACGAACTCAATGCCGCAGATCCACCGAAGCTGCCTCATACCCGCCTGTTTTTATCTCAATTAACGCCACCTCGATTAATAGATTTAGGTAAGTTGCTGTGACCATTTTAGAACCAGCAGGCATCATACAGCGGACCAATTTATTATTGAAATCGATTGGAGGCTGGACATTTTTGGCTGGTATAACCTTACTAGCAGCCCTTGTTCCATTGGTAGGTTCACCAATCCCTCGCAGCGCATATATTGTTCCATTCATAGGACAGTTTACGATCGCCACACTGGCTTATTGGGTTGCATGGGTTCGACTTGGCAGGGACCAGATCCCGCTAGTGCTGATATGGTTGTTCGCGGTTCTTTTTCGCCTCATGCTGTTGCAAACAACCCCGACCCTCTCTGACGATATCTACCGCTATTTATGGGATGGACAATTATTGACCCATGGCATCAGCCCTTATCTATTCCCTGCCAACTCGCCCGAGCTTGCTAAATATGCCACTGCTACTAGCCCTTTTATGAATCATTCATGGATGGCTTCACCTTATCTGCCAACCGCTCAAGTTTACTTTGCCCTTCTCGTGGGGTTTTTCTCTCAAAGTGTGTTGGCATTTCAGGTGGGGGCAGTACTGTTAGATTTAAGTACTGCCTGGTTTGTGATGGACATACTCATCCGGCTAAAGCAGCCAGCAGTGGGTGTATTGATCTATCTATGGCATCCGCTGCTATTTTTTGAGTATGCCCAAAACGCCCACGTTGATGTGCTGATGGTTTTCTTGATTATGTTATCGTTCTGGTGCATAGTGCGGAGTGTGACCGGTTCGTCAAATCCGAGCTGTTCAGTCACGAGTTCCGTACTAAGCATGGTTGCCGCGACGCTTACCAAGGGTCTTCCGCTTCTATTGGTGCCCTTGTTTTCCCGGCGCTGGGGTCTAAAACGGTTGTCTGCTTATGGTATGCTGATCGTAGTGATCTTGGCGCTCTTCGCAATAGGACCAGGTTGGGGCTTGCTCGGTCCGCTGGATGGTCGTGGTGTCTTCGGAGCCATTCGGATATACATAAGGGACTGGAATTTCAATGGTAGCCTGTACCACTGGGTAGAGATATTTGCATCTGGCTATTCCACATCTGGAGCGGTGTCGCCACACGCAATTCTGTTCACAAAGTTGATCACCAACAGCCTACTCCTATTGATCATAATCTTTACTGCTGTTAGGATTTGGCGGATAGATCGACCTGGGAAAGACAATGCTATTACCCGGACCCGTTCGCTGCTCCGTTTGGCATTGGTGCTTCTATGTGCTTATGTCCTACTATCACCTACAGTACACCCCTGGTATTTGGGGGTGGTCATTCCTTTCGCGCCATTTTTAGTGTCAAGTGGACCGGATGATCGGCAAGCACGTCGTTTCCTCTGGCCTTTGCTTTACCTCACCTGTGTGGTTGTGTTATCTTATGTAACATACCTAGATCCTAATGATTGGCGTGAATATAATTGGGTACGGATTGTGGAATATATTCCGTT
>JBFENN010000250.1:0-4901 GCA_041551115.1 Anaerolineales bacterium | reverse complement strand
GGACCTGACCGAAAAAATTCATATGATGCAAGCTGAATCTATGAAGAAAGATGCATATATTGCTACTCTAAATCAGGATATTGAGACGTTGACCAATCAAAAGGAGGAGCAAAGGGGCAAGATTATAGCAAGAGATATCCGAATAGATGCGCTTCGAAAGGATTTGGAAATCAGGAACAATCAAGCAAAAGAGCTTCTTGAGATTAAAGAAAGTTTTGGATGGGGATTATTAATTGTTCTCTGGCGAGTCCGGTCATTCATCGCTCCGAGTGGTAGTTATCGAGAACGTATTCTATTAATGGCCAAGAAAGTATTTACCAAACGAGGCTCCCGTAAATGGACTCGAAAATTACGAATCCCTGGCCAGATGTCCCATGCTGCGTTTACCTTTGATCTCTTTAAGCGTGCACAAATGAAGAAGTTGTCATATCCACAATTAAGCACTATGCGATGGCCAACAGAACGAGATCTCGTCTCGGTCGTCCTGCCAGTTTACAACGGTGAAGAATTCTTGTGTGAAGCCGTTGATAGCATCAAAGCTCAGAGCTACGATAAATGGGAATTGATCGCGATTAATGATGGTTCGATTGATGGGACAGGGAGAATTCTTGACGCATATGCTGAAGAGGATGAGAGAATTAGGGTAATCCATCAGGATAATCACAAGTTGCCAAGAGCATTATCACGCGGTTTTAAATTGGCACGTGGAGAATTCTTAACTTGGTTGAGTTGTGATAATCAACTATCCCGAGATTTCTTTGAAAAAATGGTTGACTGTTTAAAGCGCCACCCTCACTGGGATATGGTGTATGCAAATCTAGATATCATAGATAAAAATGGAAATCCCCTGCTGAGATCTGACTGGTATGCGGGATACCAAGTACCTCCTGGCAGTGAACATATATTACTCCCAACCAATCCATCGGAACTAAATATTATTGCGAACAACTATATTGGGGCTGCTTTTATGTATCGTGATCGAGTAGCCGGGCTACTAGGAGAATATAATTTTCGACGATTTACACTTGAGGACTATGATTATGGGATGTTGGTAAATGGCCTTATGACTCTCCGCCATACAGATTTCTCTCAGCCTGTCTATAAATACAGGTTCCATTCGAATTCCCTTACAAGTAAGGATGATGAGCTTGGTATCACAAGAAATCGGAAAAGCTTAATGGTATTTGATGACTTTCGTCGAGATTTTTACTTAAGTCCAATTATTTGGTGCGTCGAATGTTCTTCAAGTAATGATGGCAAGGAATTAGAGAGGTATCTTAGGGCATATGCTAATCGTTCGGAAGATTATTGGATTGAACTAAGTGACATTAATTCTTCAACGTTCCCCGGCAGTTGGTTCTCGTCGGTTTATGTCTCAATAATCGATAGCACTGATAACCTACCTTTAATACACCCTGATCTTCCGGACAATACTCTCAAAGTATTGATCTTCACCGGTGATCCACTGGGCTTAAGCTCAATAGCAATAGATGATCAATGGGATTTATGCGTCTGTACTCAGGGGATTCAAAACCCCCCTTCCACAGGGAATCCATGGCAAGGATGGATAGCAATACCAAAACGGGAAGCTCTCATTGCCGCAATTGATATTCGAGCAAGGTCCCATCAAATCGGTAATATCGAAGACAGACTAGCACGAACCCACACTGCCCCACTCAAGGTATCGGTCATTGTATGCACGTATAAAGGCGAGCACAGATTGTTTGACGCGCTGGAATCTATTGTTTGTCAGAGCTTTCCGAAAGATGAATTTGAAATAATCATAGTGAATAACGGACCTGAAGGTGCTAAGTTGGAACAGAAAGTGGCTGCTCTTGACTTAGAATGGTCACCAGACCAACCTGGCCGTCTACGTATGATCCATTGCCCATTTAGAGGTCTTTCAAATGCAAGGAACCTAGGCTTATTCGAAGCTCGTGGTGAGGTAGTTTGCTATCTAGATGATGATGCAATTGCTACGCAGGATTGGCTTGAGAGAATCTGGGGTGCCTTTGAAGAGCACCCTACTGTTGGTGTTATAGGTGGTCCAATTATTCTTTCTCAGCCAGATGACAGTCCAAAATGGATGAAACCCGAATGGAAGCATTACTGGAGTCATTTTTCCCCTACCTATTCATCGTTCACTGAAGTTGGGCATTAGTGGGATTTCCCATGGGGAGCGAATTGGTGTGCTCGTCGTCAAGTTTTGTTGGAAATTGGGGGATTCCGGACCAGATATGGTCGGCAAGGTGAAGATTACACTGGTGGCGAAGAGATCATAGCTGCAACCATGATTCAAAAGTTAGGCTTCAGAATAGCAATTGAGCCACACGCTAGAGTAATCCATGATGTGAAAAATGATCGCTTTACACTTAAACATATCTGGAACACTATCCTCAGCGTGCGACGAACATGGTATATGGCCAGACGGGATCTTTACTTCTCGCGCGAAATGGTCAACACCGCCTCCCTTAAAGGGTTTATACGTTCAATTGGCCATAAAGGTTTGTTTATAACAATTGCTGAATTGAATGCTGAGCTTCATTATTTGGCATGGAAAGTGCGTGATTGGATACTTAGATTCCGTCCTAGCGTATCCAGGTGACATTGTTGTTTATAGTGGCGACACTCATTCTCTGAGCCTTGCAGCACCTCAAGATATCGATGGAAACACAACAATTCACCATTAATACATATTTCGCCGCTTTCAAGCTCATGATATGATGGGCAGCTAATGTGAATCCCGTCAATTTGGGTTCTTGGAATTTCAGTGATTCTCATTGCCATATTGAATAATGGAGGGCTTGCGTGACACTCCAATCCAACATTGGTACATCACCTTTGAGTGAACCCCCTGGCGGTCAAAATCGACGATCCTTCCTGCGTGGACTGGGTATCGGGATCTTGATCGGCATCTTCTTGTCCGTCATTGTTACGATTATCATCTTCAACCTCGGTTTCTTTGACCAGTTCTATGTCTGTCCGCCGGCGACAAGCGTTGAGACCTGCCCGCCCGGGGATGTGCTCGCCCTCCCATCTCCAACCTTCACCCTTGCGCCGACCGATGAAGCCAAATTGCTAGAATTAACCCCATCACCCACGGTTACAGAGACGCCTGACATTGGAGCGACCGCCACCGCTGCCTGTGGTGCATTTGAATCCCAGTTTCCTGGCACACCTTGCCCGGATTCAACCAATCCATAGATAAGCGGTGGATAACTTTGAGGCATAGTATAGGTATAGTCTGACGTGAGCGCGAATCGAACCCCCCTGATTTACCTCATCCTGGCACGAAATGAAGGCGCCAGTCTCGAGCGCAGCCTGCGGGCTCTCAAGGCGCAGCTGCGCCGGGGTGATCAAGTGCATGTCGTCGCCGATCATTGTCGCGACCAGACTACGGAGATCGCGCAAGCCCAAGGGGCTACCGTCCATGTGCGTCACGACAACGGGCCCTCTGGAAAAGCCGCCGCTTTGCGCTGGTGGGTTGATCGCATGCACCTTGATCCTGCCCAACCCATCATCCTCCTTGATGCAGACAGTGTCATCCTGCCAGGCTTTGCTAGCCCTATGCAAGCTGCCTTGCAAGCGGGGGCGGCCGCTGTGCAAGCCAGGCTCATAGCAGAATCGGAGGATGACACGCGCATCGGAAGGCTCATTGCGTTGTCTGAGCGCATGGATCAGTCGTTTTACGATCGCCAACGCGCACGCATCGGAGGTTCGGTGCGGTTGCGTGGGACGGGGATGGGACTGCGTTTTGATCTGCTTCGAAAGTATGCACCCATGCTGCACACAAAGACGGAAGATATCGAATTAACTTTGCTGCTGGCGATGGATCGAGTCAGGGTCATGCCAGCATTCGAGGCCCGGCTCATCGATCCCAAGCCGCATATCCCCGAGGGCGCGGTGAACCAACGAGCTCGCTGGCTGCAAGGCCAGTTCCAAATCCTGCGCCGCTACCCAGGGGAAATTATAAGAATGTCCGTGCGAAACCCACTGGGTTTCTCGCTTGTTATGAGCGCCTTGATCAAACCAAGATCGATTACCTCCGGGCTCCGCTGGTTCGTCTCCGGAATAATTTTGATGGGTTTGCTGCTGTGGTCCAACCCGGTGAGTTTGCATGGCACTGCCTTCGTGCTTTTACTGCTTCTCAACCTACTGGAAGTTTTTGCTTTGGGCTTCACGCTCTGGACCTCTTCGACTCGCAGGCAGGATTTCATGGCGCTTACAGCGCTTCCTGCTTTTTTGTACCTCTGGGTCCTAAGCATCCTGCGCGCCCGCTTCTCTCGCTCGCCCTGGCTACGCGTAAGATCCATGCCGCTATCTCCAGGATTGAATGAAACTGCAACAGCCTCGCAATAAGTTCCTTGCGCCCCTTTACACACAATCTCGATATGCAGCTCTTCTCCTTCTGTGTGCATTCATTACGCTGTACTCGCTGACCTATAACAGCGCCTTTCGCGTCGACGACGAGCACATTCTCGCCGCGCGTGCTCAGAGCCTGTCCTTATGGGGGAAGTTCGAAGAACCCCAGGTTGCAGGGAATTCGCGCCTGCAATCTTTGCTAGCCTTCGGCGATGCTGCGACGCAGATCGAGCCGGGGATCTCGCTTATCGGTGCTGGGCTATACCAAGCGGGAATCACATTCGGCACCGGTGGCATGCAAACACTCTTGACGGCAAATATCTATATCACTGCGCTTTGTGTCGTGGCCGTTTTTCTCTCCACTCGAGGGTTGCAATGTGATCATCGTGCGGCTTTTTGGGGCGCCATTGCCTTCGGCCTGAGCTCGATGGCCTGGCCATACGCCATGACCTTCCTGCGCGATTCGCTCGTAATGCTCATGGCCGGGATCGTGTTCTTGGGCTTAGCTATGGTTCTGTATCAGCATCAGCGCCCTACAT
>JBFENN010000249.1:0-4943 GCA_041551115.1 Anaerolineales bacterium | reverse complement strand
CGATCGCGATGACAAGTATCCCGATGCTCATGCCACGCACTTTTCTCCCCCGCGATGCCCTTACCACAACAAGAATCAATAGTCCAATTACGGCCAGCCACATGACGGCAGTAATACCGCGAAGTACATCAACAAAATTCATTTTAGCCTCCTGTACAATACCAGCGAAAGGATTATACCGTATGACGTCATTTTCAGTGCTATTTGGGGAGGGCGTTATGACTGTTGTCGCATCAATTAATCCGTGATACCATGCTGGCATGCAGGTCGGAGAGGGCACCATTCACGGAGTCGAACTCGATGTCTCAGGTCAGCGATGTGCTTATATTGCCTGTCCTCCAGACCTGATTCCAGCACCCGGGCAGTATATTTTAGCTCATAAAGTGATGGATGATATGCAGATGCTTTTCTCCCCACTTTTCCCGCAGCGCAGAACCTCCAATGGATTCCTGTCGGCTCCATTTGTGCCAGAGAACTGGCAACCAGGTACATCTCTAGTCGTACGAGGCCCACTTGGTAGTGGATTTAACCTCCCTGGCGAAATTCGAAATCTCGCATTAATTGCCGTGGGAAGTACCCCTGCTCGCTTGTTAGCGATTCAGGAGTTAATCCCCCAAGGCGATGTCGCCATGGCATTATTCTCTGATATTAAACTTCACTCCTTACCCATTGAGATTGAGGTCCACCCTTTAGCTGCGTTTTCCGAATTCCATTTATGGGCCGATATGGTCCTGGTTGATATACCAGCCCGGATGCTTCCTGTTCTGAGAGATCTTATTGGAGTACGTTCACCTGGTGAAATGACCCCCGAGACGCAGGTATTGCTGACAACTGACATGCCCTGTGGAGCTATCGCTGATTGTGGCGTTTGTGCGGTAAAAACACGCATCGGATGGGAACTGGTATGTAAGGATGGTCCGGTTTTTAATATTATGGATTTGGAACTGTAAGTTGAACATTTTAGCTTTCTTCGCCCATCCCGATGATGAAACGATGTTGGCAGGCGGTACATTAAAGTTGCTAGCTCGGAGTGGGGCGCATGTGCACTATCTTTGTGCCACGCGCGGCGAGGGAGGCGAAGTCGGTGAACCTCAGCTATGCACACCAGCGGAATTAGGGGCAGTACGAACCCGCGAACTCAATTGTGCGGTGCAGGTCTTGGGGGGAGAAAGTCTGACGATTTTGGATTATGTTGACCCACGCGTTGGCCCAGAAGAGGAGCTTTTTCCTTACACTGAAGATCTTTCTACACTCACAAATGAGATCGTTGATCACATAAAACTTACCGCTACAGATGTTGTCATTACCCATGGATCTAGCGGAGAGTATGGGCATCCAGCACACGTGGTTTCCCACCAGGCAGCCAAAGCGGCGCTAGCCACCCTTGTCGAACAGCAGCCGGCTTTGGTTACGGTATCCGCTGTGTTTCCAGGGCATCCACGGCCTCGATTGGCAAATGATGATGACCCGGCTGATTTCATTGTTGATGTAGCAGCGGTACTCACTGCTAAAACCGAAGCTGCATTATGTCATCGTACTCAACATGCATTGTTTGTTCGCCGTTCTTCGCGTGAAGCGGGTCGGCAAATGACAGTTCCGGAAGTGATAATGCCCGTGGAAAGTCTGCATATATTTCAATTCGATCCCAATCGAAATCAGCGAGCTGAGCTAGCGGCTATGTTAGCACCGTGGGTCGAGATTATTCATCAGTGAAAAAATGTGAATAACAGCTTACTGGATCCGACGATGATGAAATATGAGTTTTCGTTGAGCATACCCTTAATGAACGCAGCCGGAAGCTTAGGGTTTGCACCAGATCCAAGGTCGCCAATTGATTACACTCAGTTTGGGGCGTTTGTCACCAACCCGGTTAGCTGGCAGAAGCGCAGCCCTGCGAATCCCCCTCGTTTTCAGAGTTTTCCGGGTGGGTTTCTTTTGCATTCCGGTTTCCCAAATCCCGGGTTTGCCTCAGTTCTGCGGCGCTATGCTCGACAATGGGCAGAATCCCCTTTACCAATTATTGTCCACATCCTGGCGGAAGATGCTTCCAGAACTGCACGCATGGTTGAAAAGCTAGAATCCTTCGATTGTGTTGCTGGGATCGAAATTGGTTTGCCCCCTGATGTGCAGTTATCCCTTGCCAAGGATCTGGTACACGCTGCACTAGGTGAATTGCCACTGCTTGTGCGCGTACCTTGGGATAGAGCTGAAGAACTTATCCAAGTTCTTCTGGAATTAGAATTGGCCATATTTTGCTTGGGTCCCCCTCGGGGTATTCTTCCTGGCCCGAATGGCGAGCTATTTCAAGGTCGCCTTTATGGACGCGCGCTGCTCCCTCTGGCATTGTCGGCTGTCAGAAGAATTGCGGCATCTGGCAGACAAATCATAGGAGCTGGGGGTGTCTATACTAAACAAGATGTCGATATCATGCTCGCGTCAGGGGCGCAAGCAGTCCAGATAGATGCAGCCCTTTGGGGGTCAAACTGGTGGCATAAATCGGTTGTGGGTAATCCCTAATCGCGCTCAATCCATATGGTTACCGGACCATCATTGACTAACGCAACTTGCATATCTTCACCAAATACACCTGTTTGAGTTGGGATGCCTTTTTGACGGAGAAGGTTTGCAAAATGGTCTACTAATGGGCGGGCAACTTCGGGCAGCGCCGCTGATATGAAAGATGGGCGCCTGCCTTTGCGTGTATCTGCGTATAGAGTAAATTGTGAAACAACAATGGCTTCACCGTCAGTGTCGATAACCGAACGGTTCATTTTCCCGGCTTCATCTTCGAAGATCCGCAAATGGGCAATTTTTTCCGCCAGGTAATTGGTTTGCTCATGACCATCCTGTGGCCCAATCCCAACCAAGATTAACAGCCCTGGGCCAATTTGAGCAACCCTTTGGCCAGCCAAATTGACACTCGCTTCGGATACTCGCTGGACAACCAATCTCATCCTAATACTCTGATAACTTTAGTACTGCAACCCATCTTGTGATATACAGACTTTGCTCAGGGTAGGCCAATTGCATCTTTTACCTCGTTGATGGTTTTTTCCGCAATAACGGAGGCCCGCTGCTGCCCTTCCCGTAAAATATCCATTACGTCGTCGGGGTGGCGGTCCAATTGCGCCCGCTTCTCTCGGAATGGCTCTAGATGCTTGTTAAGATTTTTAGCAAGCAATTGCTTGCACTGAACACAGCCGATACCCGCTCTACGGCACTCGTGGTTAATGGACTCAACCTCTTCAGGTGTTGAGAACACTTTGTGGAGTGAAAAGACATTACACACATCTGGATCGCCAGGATCGTTGCGACGAATACGTTGAGGGTCTGTGACCATCTTCATAACCCGTTCTTGGGTCTCTTCTGGACTTGCCGCGATTTCAATATGATTGTCAAGACTTTTACTCATTTTTTGGATACCGTCAAGACCGAGCACTTTTGGGAATTCTGTGGCTTTCATCTGGGGCTCGATCAACACATCAGTTTTATAGCGATAGTTGAATGATCTGACTAGTTCGCGTGTGTACTCCAGGTGGGGGGCTTGGTCAACACCGACAGGTACCACGTTGGCTTTATAAAGTAGGATATCGGCTGCCATCAGGACTGGATAGCCTACCAGGCCGTAGTTGACATTTTGTGGTTGGTGGCGCACTTTTTCCTTGAAAGTGGGCAGATCAGTAAGTTTGCCAAGCATCGCAATCATCGACAGGAATAGATGCAGCTCGGTTACCTGGGGCACGTGCGATTGGATAAACATGATTGAATCAGCCGGACGAATCCCGGCTGCCAGCCAATCAAGCGCCATTTCATATGTGTTTATACGTAAACTCTCTGTTGTTTCTACGGTCGTCAAAGCATGCAGGTCGACGATGCAGTAGACGCAGTCGTAATCATCTTGTAGCGCAACGTAGTTTTTGATCGCCCCAAGATAATTTCCCAGATGTTGTCGCCCAGTTGGACGCGCTCCTGAGAAGACGCGCCCTTTCTTGGAGTTGCTTTGGATGAATACATGCTCAGATTGGTAATCATTAACTTTGGTCATGTGGTTTCCTAATGCATATTCCTAATTAAATCGTTCACCTCGCCTGGCTCGATGTGCCGGGCAGTCTGCAGCTTTGAGTAAATCAACTCACCGTTTACCGTTACTTCGAATCGTCCCCCATCAGAAGGAACTAATGTCAAAGTCTCAATTTGGGTTTCATACTCCGAAAAGATGTCTGCTGTTAAACTAACAGCGCGATCTGTATAATGTCAAACTGCACAATATTCGACTACGATTGATAACTTCATATATTGCCTCCTGCTATTTGTATCGATTTTGGATAATTACACTGCCAACAATCAGTATATTAAAAGTTGAACCCCGTTGGTGATACGACGGGGTAATGAGCCAGTTTCACTCTATCGGGGTACGGCATTATGGTCGTGCTCGGGTACCAAAATGGTTATACCCTTTGCCAAGATAACGGTGGCAACTCCGGCACAGGCTAGTTTTCAATCTGCCTTTCAGATGAAAGACTATGATAGAAGTTCGCCTTGCAGCTCCAAGGTCCATTCAACACAGTTGTGTGGGCGGGATTTTCAGCTTGCTACCGCTCTCTAAGCCACCGTCACTGTGTATACTATTCCTCATCAAAGCCATTCTCAGATGATTAATTGGGTAAGTATAACATGTTTTTCTGCTAGAAATCTGAAATGAGCTCAATACCCATCACTCGAATCGTATATTTTAAACGGCTTTGGTGCAATCTTGGATATCCATTGTTCGTCTTGGGTGTGTGTGCGGGTTAGACTTGCCTTGGAGCATGGTTACGACGTCTAGGTGGTTTCAGATTGTGCTAGAATCATGGTATTGGAACAAAGTACCATTGATAGTGAGAGGAGTTTAAGCATGGCAGCAGTGACTGACCTGCGCCCTTCCCCGATTGCCGGGCAATGGT
>JBFENN010000248.1:0-4988 GCA_041551115.1 Anaerolineales bacterium | reverse complement strand
TAATCCCAGGCAGTCGAGCAACACTTGCAATTTATAAAAAAAGGAATAATCCCTACTTATCTGAATACCTAAATCGTGGCTGGCGCTTTCTAAAATTCAGACATGTATTTTACTTACTCGATTCCCCGCTATTAACCCGAGATAATCTCTTCGAAAATCTCGACCTTGACCCGCTAATGATAGATACATCCCAACTGCGTTTGTTATAAGTTATCGCTGATTACATATCTAACTCGATATCTTGTAGTAATCGATTGAATTCAACCCGTGTTGGCAGGGAAGGCTGTGCACCTGCACGAGTGACCGCCAAAGCACCCGCGATGGTCCCCCAACGGGTAGCATCGTATAATCCACAACCTTCAGTAAGTGCAACAGCGAATCCGCCAGCGAACGCATCCCCAGCCGCAGTCGTATCTACCACCTTGACGTCTAGAGCAGGTATCTGGATTTCACGCTTTCCATCGACAACCAACACCCCTTTGCTGCCCATCGTGACAACCAATGCTCCGAAACCTAGCCAACGCATGACGTCGATCGCACGGTTGAGTTCTCGCTCACCAGAAATTAAGGCTAACTCTGACTGATTTGGAAGCAGATAATCAACCTTGCTGAGAATATCAGTTCCCAATACCTGTCCAGGTGCCGGATTGAGCACTACCTGAAGTTGATGTTCCTTTGCCAAATTAATCGCTCTTGCAACTGCTGGCAAGGGGCACTCGAGTTGAACAAGTAGAACTGATGCCCCGATAAATGCCTTTTCAGCAGCCTGTACTTCTTGTGGAGAAACACGAGCATTAGCTCCTGGGGCTACAACGATTGAGTTCTGCCCATGCTGGTCCACTGTAATAAACGCTACACCGGTTGGTTCGTTGGGATCCTTGATAACGTATTCAGAATCAAGTCCTTCGATACCTATTGCTTCAAGCAGCTGATCTCCGAAAGAATCGTTTCCAACACGGCCAACCATTTTCACCGGACAGCCAAGCTTCGCAGCCGCAACGGCTTGATTTGCACCTTTGCCACCTGGGAAAGTCCTAAACTCACTCCCAAGGATTGTCTCCCCCACCACAGGGTGTCTTGGAGTCTTTACGACGAGATCCATATTAATGCTGCCGACAACGACGATATGCCCCATTATAGTTTCCTCCATGTATAGGATTTCCAACCCCACTATGTATTACGGTAAGCTGTTATCTCTTGCCCAATCATCTCCAAGAACTAAGATCAAATTCTCGTCTCCAGGAAGACTGTCATCTGCTTCAATTCGGAATTGGACAATACCCAGCATATCAACGACATAACTTAATGTGTATGGAGTGGATAAATCTGTGATTACTGAGCTAACAGTCGAATACTGTTCACCTGCTGAAACAGAAACAATATTCATTCCAAGTGATTCAAAATAATCCGCAGTTTGCTGCCCCAGGTTCGAGTCGCTGCTTTGGTTAATGATTGAAATATTTGCTGTTTCTGCCTGAGCGCGTTCCTGAGGGTTCCCTGGTGATTGGGGGCTCAAAACACCAGAAGATGCAAATATTTGATCCCGCAGGAGATGAATTTTATCGGTGATCGGTATCAAAATGCTTAAACCATCTGGGGATTTACCAAATAACACTTGTTTTTCACCGATGATCCCTTGCTGAATATCATTTTCCTCAACTTGATTTGCGACAATGGCTAATTTTATTGCATCACTTAAATTTATGTTTGTTTGGATACCACTAGATAATTGTTGATAGAGGACATCCGCTTTGCTGACCAGGATTGGAAGCAAATCAAAACTCAGAATCCGATTCCGAATTCCGATAATGACCTGTTGCTGCCTCGCCGCGCGGTCAAAGTCACCCCCATCTGTATTCCGAGCACGGGCATAAGCCAATGCCCACTCGCCTGGTAATACTTGTACACCAGCCTTGAGATTTTTTTTAGTTGCTGCACCTGATCCGAGGAGATCAATGGTGATTGGCTCCTCGATATCCACCTTCACACCACCGATTTCATCGATAAAATCCACAAAAGCACTGAAATCTATCTGGGCATAGTAATTTATAGGCACTCCTAAAAATTCTTCAACAGTTTCAACTGCTAAACCCGCGCCACCACCAGGTAATTTGTAGGCATCACCCAAATAATATGCTGTGTTAATTTTTCCGTGTTTAAACTGCGGAATAGATACCCAGAGATCACGTGGGATCGATAAGATACCGGCAGTCTGGGTTAGTGGATCCAAAGTAAGTAAAATCATCGTATCACTACGTGAGTAATCTCTACCAGATGACCAATCCCGATAATCAAGTCCTAAAACCAATAACGTTACCCGACCTGCGCCATCCCAGGGCGTTAACTCGGGTTCAGATTGGGGCTGATTTGGGTCAGTTATGTCGTCGTAATCAAGAGCACGATCGCCAGTATCATCTGGAAGAGCACTGCGCTCGACAAGAGCTGGTTCGAACTCGCTCTCAATTGCAGGTAATCCTTTGGACATACTCAGGGTGTATTGGTACGCACCCCATCCAGCGAGAGCCGCGATAATCGCTAGGAGGAAAATAAATAATATAGCAAATAGAATTTTTCTACCAAACTTCATCTTCAACCTGGAGGTGACTAAACAGTTCCATCTAATCTTACATACGATAGGTACTCATCATTAATCGAGTACCAGCTGATGTACGGGTTTAATTTCCTGGTGTTCCAGCCTGTGTGGATTTACCAGATTCAATTGTCGGTGGTGTCTCAGTTGGCACCAGGGTGTCTGTTGGCAAAGGTTCCTCGGTCGTTACCACAGTGGGGCTTGGAAGTGGTGTCGCTGATGGGGTGACTGTGGTGGTCGGTGCGGCTAGTGATGTAGCGGTAGGTGATATGTAAACTTCGGTTGGAGTTGGAGGGATGGCAATTCCAACCGTTGCAGTCGGCGAGGCATCGATCAGGATGGTGGAGGTAGCAGTTGGAGTTACTGTGATCGGGGCCGGTGTTGCTGTAGGTGGGGAACACTTAATACTCACAAATGATCTCCGTTCTTCGACGGAAGTTTCGGAGCGAATGGATAAAGCCAGCACGTAATTTTCTTCAGCTAGACACCACTCTTCTCCAGACATCAATTTGTCCGCATACTGGATCAATACCGCGCGGTAGCGTTCTCTGGCCGTCCACCCCGAGGAATCCAGCAAATAGGGACCTGCTGAGGCTACTTGCTGAAAATAATAAACCGCCTGTTCTGGATACACTTCCCAGAAACCTAATCCGATCATATATAGTCTGGCAAGGTTGCGCCAATTGCTGGCCTCTGCATCCAGAGGGGCAAAATTTTCTGCTAAGGCTAGATCAAAAATCCCTCCTTCAAGGTTTTGCTGATTGCGAATTTTGTCAACTCCGCGATACCGCAAAGCTTGATACAGCATTGCATCAACTTTTACCACCTGATATTGAAGATCCAAATTCCGCAGTGCGGTAATGGTACCTATTACTCCATCCCAATCATTAAGCTGGTATTGATTCTCCGCTTGCTCGAATAGTTCATAAATGGGACGTAGATCAGGCGTGCTGGTCGGGGTTGGTGAAGGAGGGGGTGTAGTTGGCGTAGCGGTTGCATATAGTATCTGTTTTACAGCAGTCAGCTTGTCGATCGCGCCTGGGTAATTTGGCTCTCGATTGATGATAAACTCAAGCCGCTGGCTAGCTAATTCATATTCACCCGCTTCATAATCCTGAATCGCAAGCAAATATTGCTCTGTGATGTACAAGGCTTCTGAAGTCATTGCAGCAATTTGATGGTTTAAATTAGTACTTTGAATTCCAAGCCAAGCACCATATACAGCGGATGACCCAAGTGCAAACAACACAATAAACATAAGTATGAAAATTAATACGAGTTTATATATTTTGGCATTCATAAATCTGCGTTGATTATTGCGTGCTGTATTCATGGTCTTCCAAAAGACGACACAATAGGGCTTTAGGTTCCAACCGGAGAGGAAATCTTACAAAAAACGCCGCAAGGATGCTTGCGGCGTAATATCCACTCGCATTAGGGTTATTCAAAACTATCTGTAACTTCTCGGCAACAGCGGACAAAATCCAAAACCGTGGGTACGCTACGCATCAGTACACCCATTTTACCTTTGACACCCAATTTACGTGTTAGTAATGCTTGCATTGGATCTAGTTCGCCATTCAAGAGCTTCACATAATTGCCGTAGTAAGCAGTGAGTGTAAAAGCGGCATTTTGTCCATTTCCATCGTTTACCAAATACGCTGATCGGCACTTGCCATGCCAAAGATCGAGATACAGTTTCCGGATTTCCTGAAAATGTTCATCTGGATCAATTTGGAACAGGATATCTCCTTCCCACTTGCTGGCAATCTGCGCATACTGGTCATCTGAATTCAATTTGTCCATTAATGCTTTAACCCAGGTATCAGTAGGGAATTGTGCCATATAATTTCTCGCGTAACAAAACCATAAATTTATACAATCATACTATGCATTTTTTAAGTTAACGACTATTATTATACATGGATCAGCTTGTAAAATATTCTCAAGTTAATCTATTCTAATATGGTAATGGTGTGTCCCTTCTTTAGTCCTGGTTGCGGCCCGGTACATTGAGGGTGATCAACAATTTCGTTCCAACGCTTTAAACAAGGAGAGAAGAATGAGGAATCGACGATTCGCTACACTTATAGCAGTCATAATATTTGCGATTATGATTGCGGCGTCAGGTTGCGGGGGGTCTGCAACACCTACAGAAGCACCTCTTGCCCCAACAGCTGCGCCAGAACAACCGCCCGAAGAACCAGAAACACCAGAAGAACCAACTCACGGAGACTTCCCTAACCTGGGCGGCATAGAAGTCACTGTCGCAGTGGAAAACGCCTACCCACCCTTCAACTCGATTGATGAGGCCAGCGGTGAAGCTGTCGGTTGGGACTACGACACTGTCCGTGAGATCTGTGACCGGATCAACTGCACACCAGTATTCAAGGAAGCC
>JBFENN010000247.1:0-4998 GCA_041551115.1 Anaerolineales bacterium | reverse complement strand
GAACTCGTACACTCCCGAATTGTCGCCTTCGATCGGTACAATAGAAATGATCTCCCAGCAATCCTTCCCTCCAGCGAGCTGATAAACAATATAGAATACGTCAACATCCGTTCCAGTGCCCTGCCAGGTGAGCTTCACACCTTCCTGGGTGGTTGCTACTGCGATATTGGCTGATGGAGCCGGTGGGATCAGGCTGTCCAGTTCCGTGGAAAGGCCATCACCTGATGTCGGCAAATCTTGGTTGGGTAAGACTAACGACTCGTATTCACAAACACGAAAGCCAGCCTTGTTTATCTGACTCTGGGCGTATGGATCAACAGGAATCGATGAGGGAGCAATTGTGGCTGGAGCAGGCGGTTGAGTTGGATTGGGAATGGGTCTGGTAGGATCAACCTTTGCCATTGTAGGTTTGGGTGCTGATAAGGTCGGATTATCCACGTTGATGGCTGGTGAGGTGCACCCGGACAGCAGCACTATGGTGAGCAGCAGCAACGTATTGCTAAAGATAGGTTTTTTCGTATTTGAATTCCTCATCCAGCCCCAGAAGTAGAACAAAAAGTATATACAAGAAATTTGGAAAATAGATACCTGAAGTGGTAGCCGATATAGATATTAGATAATTATCATCAAGTATATCATAATAATACGAATAGGATAATATTATCTCATTGCGAGGGAAAAGCAAATTGTAGATTCTAAAGTGAAAACGCCCTGTTTAGTTGCCCCCAAGAAAGCCTAGATCGCAACAATAACTACTCTCAAGAAGAATATAGGTTGGAATTTGTTAGATTGCCACCCACAGCTCGGATATTCGCCAATGTATTGGCTTTCAACGATGTCACTCTAATCGTAAACGTAATGCAATGAATGCAACTGGCAATTTAGCGTGGTTTTTGGGTAAGGATAACCTTCCAGCTGATTAGCGAAATACTTGTGCTACGCCTCCAGCGTTGTTTCAATGTTATCCAAGAACGTCAGGAACGGGTTGGCGGCTGTCATACCTAAACCGCATACGCAGCTCTCCTTGATCATTTGACCGAGCTTGATTACCCGCTGCATGTCTTCCGAACTCCCAGTTCCGTGGTTGAAGTCTTGGATAAACTTATGAATTTGAGTGGTCCCTACCCGGCAGGGAGTGCACTGCCCACAGCCTTCGTGGAGGAAGAAATGAGCTACTCCCTCCAGCAGCTGCCACATGTCGACAGACTGGTTGAAGACCATCAATGCACCGGAACCTACCGGCACATCCAGCTTGGCTAACGCCTCGTGGGTGAGAGGGGTGTCAAAATGGTCCGGGTGCAGGAAGCCGCCGGCCGCTCCACCGATCAGGACGGCCTGGGGTTCGCCATCAAAGCCGCCAGCATGACGTTCAATAAGCTCACGAATGGTCAGCCCAAAGGGCGCTTCAACGACTCCAGGCTGGTTGATATGCCCGCTCAGGCAGAAGAGTTTAAGGCCAATCGATTTCCCGCTGCCCCACTGCCGGAACCATTTCCCACCGTTCAAGACGAGGCTTGGAACCACAGCCAAGGTCTCTACATTATTGATCGCAGTCGGTTTACCAAATAATCCGCTCTGGGTTGGGTAAGGCGGTTTATGTCTTGGGTTGCCGCGCTTCCCTTCGATAGCTTCAAATAAGGCAGTCTCCTCACCGCAGATATATGCCCCGGCGTTGTGCCTTAGCTGGATCTCAAAAGCATAACCTGACCCGAAGATATCCTCACCCAGCAAGCCAGCCTGACGCATCTCATCTAGGGCTGTCTTGATGATTTCATCCGCGGCGGGATATTCGTCACGGATGAAGACGATGCCGGTATCGGCGCCAGTCGCATAACCGCTGATGACCAGTCCTTCCAGGACGCGGTACGGGTCACCTTCCATCAAAGCACGATCCTTGTATGTACCAGGTTCGGACTCGTCAAAATTACAGACAACATATTTGCGGGCTCCGGAGGCTTTGCGGGTAAATTCCCACTTCAGTCCCGTGGGGAAACCGGCTCCCCCTCGGCCTGCTAAACCCGAATTCTTGATTTCTTCGATTACTGCTTCAGGTGTCATTTCGAGGAGCGCTTTTTCTAAGGCTGAAAACGAGCCCCTTGCCCGGTGTGCTGCTAAATCGGTGGCCCCAAGCACATTTATGAGCCCAGTGAGCTCGCGCGGCTCTCCACTCACATTGATGATTGGCAGATGAGCCGCGCCTCGCAACATAGCTGGCACATCGCTGACGTGGAGACGGACCTGTGCTCTGCGGTTTACCAATGCAGCGGGTGCCTGGTCGCACAACCCCAAGCAGGGTGAGTGATGGACCCTTTTCTCACCATTACCGTCTGGGAGCCTCTGTACTTCCGCCAGTAGGTCTTCCCCTCCCTGCACGGCACAGACCGGACCAGTGCACACCATGCAGTCCGTAGAGATGGGCGTATCGAATGAAAATTTATCATAGAAGGTTGCTACTCCGTACACCTGGCTCATGGGGACGCTTAATTTATCCGCGATATAAGTCATCAGCTCTTTGGATAAGTAGCCATATTCCTGTTGGGCTGTTATTAATGCTTCCACCAGGGCATGATCCTGGTAGTTGAACTGTGCCATGGTTTGATTCACGGCTGCAAATCGTTTGTCTATCTCTGTCATGCTGCTTACCTGATCTAGCTTGGATTCGGTCATTGGCTGTGCTTCTCCAAGAAAATTTATGTTTGTCTGGGTCTGGGGCAATACTAACGCGGTAAAGCTAATAATATATTTAGAGAATAATGTCCTAATTGGGATCTACACATGGTCAAGATTATATTATCACTCGGTTGTGATATCGTAGCATGAACTAAATCATGGGTCAATAATTTGATACTTGAAGTTTACCGGTATCTGAAGGTTCCATAAGCAAAACTTTAAAAATATTTCCCTAAACCAGGAATCAATGCATGTGCTGAGTGTTGGTTTGTGAGGTTATGGATTGGAAAGCTGCAAGATTACGAGTTGAATTTTCCCCTCAATCGAATTGCTCCCGGCTCTGCTTGTAGAATTAACTCAGGCTGCCTCAGTATGGAGGACAGATTTCAGATATAATGCTGGCACACGAGTTGATTCGCTCTTTCCCCAACCCGGCTTTTTGTAGATCGGGATTCATATGATTTTTTACTCCATTTGGGTTATGCCAACATTTACCATCAACAGTAGTTCAGATTGATCCATAATCACAACTAGCACATCGAAGGGAGAAGAAAATTGGTTGAGTTGATCATTGATGGACAGAAGATAACGACACAGCCAGGCGCTACTGTACTGGATGCCGCGCTGGCGAATAATATCGACATACCACGCTTATGCCACCATCCTGACCTTACCGCTTCTGGGGGCTGCCGCCTGTGCCTGGTCCACGTCGATGGGTTTCCGAACCCGTCTCCCAGCTGTGAATTAACCTGTGAAGACGGCATGCGTATCGAAACGCAAAGCGCAGCGTTGTTTCAGACCCGCCGCGAGATAATCGATCTATTCATTTCCGAACACCCGCTGGATTGTGTAACCTGTGATAAGAGCGGTGCATGCCTTCTCCAAAAGTATGCCTACCAATTTGGTATCAAGGAAACCAGTCACGAGTTCAAAAAATCCAGGACGCTCTACCAGGATGATAATCCGTTCTTCATCCGTGATCATCAATACTGCATTTTGTGTGGACGCTGCGTGCGCGTCTGTGACGAAATCGTGGGCGCTCGTGCAATCGATTTTGCTGGACGTGGATTTGACAGCCACATCGCGACCCCGTTCGATGGTCCGATGATCGATTCAACCTGCGTATTTTGTGGCAATTGCGTCCAGATTTGCCCGACTGCGGCGCTGATGCCGGTCACACGTATCGGCAAAGGCCGTGAATGGGAGCTGGAGCGGGTCAAGACGATTTGTGGATATTGTGGTGTTGGGTGTCAAATTGAATATGCCAAAATAGACGGTGAGATTATCTATGCCCAGTCAACCCCGGATGGACCGGTTAATGGCGAGTTTCTTTGCACCAAGGGCCGCTACGGCTGGGATTTTGCCACCAATCCTGAGCGCCTGACCAGCCCAATGATCCGCCGGGATCTGGCATATGAACTTGGGCTGACCACAGAAAAATGGCAATTACCAGCAGAATCTCCACTTAAGGTCAAAAAACCGGATGTAGCAGACAGCTTCATCCCAGTAAGTTGGGAAACAGCGATAGACTTGGTTGCCGAAAACCTGGCGAAGACGGTAAGTGAATATGGCCCAGATTCTGTTATGGGTCTGGCCTCCGCGCGCTGTACCAACGAAGAAAACTATCTATTTCAGAAATTTATGCGGCTGGGGATTGGCACAAACAACCTCGACCACTGCGCCCGTCTTTGACACAGCTCCACGGTAGCAGGCCTCGTGCAGGCCTTCGGAAGTGGGGCAATGACGAACTCGATCGCTGAGATTCGCGCTGCAGATTGTGTCTTTATCACGGGTTCAAATACCGCTGAAGCTCATCCGGTCATCAGCTATGAAGTTATCCGGGCAGTAAAACGCGGTGCACAGCTTGTCATCGTCGATCCGCGGCGCATCCCGCTGGTGGAACACGCAACGTTGTTCCTGCAGGTAAAGCCGGGTACGGATATCTATGTATTTCTGGCGATGATGCACATCATCGTCCGTGATGGCTGGGCGGACGAATCGTTCATCGCAGAGCGGACAGAGGGGTATGAACAATTCAAGTTGACGCTCAAAGAATATACTCCAGAGAGGGCTTCGCTCATGTCTGGTGTATCCATCGAGCAGATCGAAGCTGCCGCGCGGATCTACGCACTTGGTGAAAGGTCCTGGGGCGAATCGATCTATAACAGCCCCCACGGTCACAGCGCTATTCTCTACGCGATGGGCATCACCCAGCGCAGCAACGGTACGGATATGGTGATGACCCTGGCAAACCTTGCCCTGTTATGCGGGCAAGTCGGGAAACCATCTACGGGGGTTAACCCGCTCCGCGGTCAAGCGAACGTGCAG